>JBKHVQ010000295.1:0-5213 GCA_046569985.1 Thermoleophilia bacterium
CGCCCTGACCAGAGGGCGGGGCGCCGGCCGATTCATGGCCCTCTGGTCACACCGGCCCGCGCCAGCTCCCACTTGATTGCCGCGTGCCGCCGCCGATCAATCAGCGCCCGGCATCAGTCCAAGCTGACTCAGCATGGTGACCATGTCGAAGTAGTGGTGCTGCTCGACGATCCGGTCGTCGGCGACCCTCACCACGAGGCACGCGGGCATCGCCACCGACCTCCCCGTCGGTGGGATCGTCTGCCCGTCCGGGGCCGTCAGGGGCCCCGCGTGCGTGCCCGTCCAGGTCGTCTCGTAAACCACCTGGTCACCGTGCGCGACCAGGTTCTCGATGTCGCCCCGCATGCCGGGAAACGCGTCCCGCCATGCGAAGTGGGCCGCGGCGATCTCATCGCCACCGACGATCTCGCGCCCGGTGCCGTGCTCCTTCACGACCGCGTCATCGGCGAGCGTCGCGCGATGCCCCGCGCGGTCGCCCGCGTTCCACGCCGCGAGGCTCGTTCGAACAACATCCTCGGCCGTCATTGCCGCCTCCATCCACAGGGTGCCGTCTGCTGCGGGATCCTCCCCGCCGACCGGCGCGACGCCGGAGCCGTCGTCCTCGGCGGGCACTGGACATCATCCGCCGGGTCGCCGCGGCCGGTCAACGCCCCCGCGGCCCTCCGCGGAAACGGGAGAGCGGCATGCCCCCGGCAGGAATCGAACCTGCGACACCAGGTTTAGGAAACCTGTGCTCTATCCACTGAGCTACGAGGGCGCGCGGTGCAGGATATCCCGCGTGCGCGGCCCGGGCGCGCTCAGGCGATGTGCGCGGGCAGGTACGGGCCCCACGAGTCGGGTTGCCGCGGCGCGGCGACGGCGATGAAGATGTCGGGGCTCGGCGCGCGCGGGGTGGTGCGGGGGTGCATGCCGATCTCGGCCGGCAGGCGGTCACCCTTGCGCATGTTGCACGGGGCGCAGGAGGTGACGACGTTGGTCCACGACGAGTCGCCGCCGCGCGAGCGCGGCACCACGTGGTCGACGGTGAGATGGTGGGTGGTGCCGCAGTACTGGCAGGCGAACCCGTCGCGGGCGAAGACCGCGCGGCGCGAGGTGCGCCGGTTCTCGTTGCGCGGGATGCGCACGTAGTTCGTCAGCCGGATCACCAGCGGCAGCACATGGCTGGCGGTGGCGCTGCGCAGCCGCTTCGCGGCGTGCTCCAGCACCTCGGCCTTCTTCTTCAGGACGAGGACGACGGCACGCTGCAGCGAGCACACGTTGATGGGCTCGTAGGTCGCGTTCAAGACGAGAACCTGCTGCGCCATGAATCCTCGCGCGGTCGCGTGGCGGCGGGTCCGAAGACGAGCGGCGATACGGCCCGAGCCCCGAGCCCGCGCGGATTGTAGACAACCGCCGCGGCCGGCGGACGTCACACCTCGCAAGCGCGTCCCCCGGAGCGGTCAGCTGGCGGGGTCGTCCCCGCGCTCGGGGGCGCGCTCGGGGAAGTCGAACTCCCCCGTGGGCGTGTCCGGCGACCTCACGGCCTCGTCCCCGGCCGCGGCGTCGGCGGCGGGCCCGGCCTGCGGCGCCTCAGCGGTGTCGTCCGCGCCGCCCGCACCGGCCGCCGCGGCGGCCCCGGGGGTGCGGGGCGTGCGCGGGGTCGGCGGGGGAGGCGGGCCCGGCTCGCGTCCCAGCGCGAGGGTCGCGGCACGCAGCTCCTCCGGCGACAGCCGCTGACCGGGCACGCCCTCGACCATCTGCTTGAGATACACGCGGGCGTGGTCGCGGGCATGCAACGAGGTGATGATGGAGCCCGAGTGGTTCCCGTCGAGCAGCGCCACCGACCACGACTGGCGCCCACCCATGTCCCGGTAGGCGTCATAGCGCACCATGCCCTGGAAGCGCAGGGATGTCCGCAGCGCCGCCTCGGTGGTCTCCGCCTGGCTCTCCACCAGGTCCTCCAGGTTGGAGAGGCCCTCCTCCACCCGTGTCATGGCGCGTTGCAGGGCGGCCTGACGGTCGAGCAGGGGCGCGTTCGCGCCGTCGGGGAGGAGCACCCGCTGGCCGGCGCGCAGGCGCTTCAGGCTGCGCCACATGAGGCCCGTCAGGACGAGGGCCACCAGCCCGGGGACGCCCGCGGCCACCGCCACCCAGACGCTCACCTCCACGTGGCGGAGGCTCCCCGGACGCGGGTCACAGGGCGATCTTCACGGGGTACTCGGCGCGGTTGTTGTCGACCACGCTCTCGCCCTGCACCGGCTGGATCTCGATCACCAGGTTGCCCTGCTCGCGGTAGTCGATGTCCGTGGGGCCGGGGATCTCGATGCTGACCTCCTGCCCCGGCTCGACCGAGGGGATCGAGCCCTCGCGCACCTCGGCGTCGTTGGGCGCGTTGGGGTACGAGAAGGTCGCCGTGACGACCACGTTCGTCTCGACGAAGTCGCCGCTGTTGCGCACCGTGACCCGCCACTTGAGGTTCTCGGAGGCCTCCACCGTGGTGGGGGTGTCCGCCGACAGGCGCGTCTCCGACGGCAGCGCCTCGGTCTGCACCAGGCTGTTGCCGCGCAGGTTCCCGTCGGTCGGCTCCCCGGTGTCCGCGTCGGTGGCGGCGGTGCGGCGCAGCCCGGGCAGCAGAGTCTTGGCGCCCTCGGTCGTGGCGAGCGTGTCGTTCGCCAGGAAGGGCTGGAGCGTGGGCACCTCGACGCCGGTGATGTCGTCCTTCTCCATCGCCGCGCGCGCGGGTGCCGCGAAGGAGTCCTCGTAGATGATGTCGCTGGCCAGGAAGCGCTGCATCTGCTGGGCGATGCCACCCGCGGTGAAGTCCTCCTCCTGGGCCTGGAGGAGGGTCGGCAGGTTGGTCGCGAGGTTCGTCAGGCCGTTCACCCGGTACTGCAGCAGCGTCACGAGGCTCGCCTGCGACTGCGACAGCGCGCCCGGGGGGCCGAGGTCCTCGGCCTGGCTCACCAGGGCCTCCGCCGCGGTGTTGATGGCGGCCACGCGCTCGCGCAGCTGCGGCGGGGTGAGGCCCTCGGTGTTCGAGAGCACCTCGCGCAGCTCGCGTCCCTGGTCGGCGGAGGTCTGGACGATCTGCGCCACGTTGTTCAGGTAGTCCGTGTACGAGTCCTCGAGCTGGCTGCGCTGGCAGTCCCTAACGACCAGCAGGACCACCAGGGCGAGGATGATCGCGAAGACGATCCCCAGCAGCAGCCGGGCGCGGGGGTTCTGCAGCAGCGCGCCGGCGCCGGACGCGCCTCCGCGCCTGCCGCCTCCCCCGCCACGCGGGCGACCGGAGCGGCCGCGGCGTGAGCCCGAGCCACGGGGGCGGGGCACCTCACCCGTGGCGCCGCTGTCGGCCGGGCCTGAGGCCGCGCGGCCGCGCGGACGGGAGAACCGCCTCAGCGGGGGATTCGACGTGGGCTCATCGTGGGAGGCCTCGTCGAAGTCCGGCTGGTCGTCATCGAAATCGGCCATTGCCTGTGCACGGTAGCGGTGCGGGGTGCGGGGGGCCGCGCACCTGAGTCGCGAAGTGGGCGAGGGGGGACTCGAACCCCCAAGCTCGTACGAGCACTAGACCCTGAACCTAGCGTGTCTACCAATTCCACCACTCGCCCGTGGGTCCTGCCGTGTCAGGGTCCGAGGATGCTACCAGTGATGGGAACCCCCGTTGCAAGGATGGGAGCGGTGCCCGTGGAACACTGGAAGCTGTGAATCCTCCGCCTCAGCGCACAGAGCATGTGGTCCTCGGCCGCTACGCGATGGGACCCGCCGTCGGCCGCGGTGCCACGGCCGTCGTGCACCGGGCCCGCGACCTGCGGACCGGGGACGACGTGGCGGTGAAGGCCGTCCCCGTCGAGTTGGGCATCGCCGACCGGGTCGATGTCGAGGCCCGCGCCGCCTCACGCCTGTCGCACCCCGGGATCGTCGCCCTGCGCGACGCGGGCCGCGATGCGGAGTGCCTCTACCTGGTGTGCGACCTCGTCGAGGGCCGCTCCCTCTCGGAGGTGCTGCGCTCGGATGCGCCGCCGTCCGACCGGGCCGCCGTGCGCCTGATCGGGGAGGTGCTGGACGCCCTCGCCCACGCGCACGCCCGCGGGGTGGTGCACCGCGATGTCAAGCCGGCGAACATCCTGATCGGCCCCGACGGCCACGCCCGCCTCAGCGACTTCGGCGTGGCGCGCATCGTCGACGAGACGTCCCTCACCCTCACCGGGAGCGTCGTCGGCACGGTCGCGTACATGGCGCCGGAGCAGGCGCTCGGCCAGCCCGTCGGCAGCGCCGCGGACGTCTACGCGGCCTGCCTGGTCCTCCACGAGTGCCTGACCGGCTCCAACCCGATCCTCGCGCCGGCACCCGCCGAGACCGCCCGCCGTGCGGCCGCCGCCGCGGTGCCGTCGCTGGAGGCGCAGCGGCCGGATCTCCCCGCCGCGCTCACCGGGGCGGTCGACGCCGGCCTGCGCCGTCGCGCCGACCTGCGCCCCTCCGCGCACGAACTCGCCGGCATCTTCGCCGACGTCGCCGAGGCAGGCGGGGTCCGCCGCCGCGCGCTCGGCCGCTGGGAGCGCCGGCTGCCGGTCGCGGCCTGCGCCGCCGCGGGCGCGGCCCTCGGGGCCTTCGCGGTGATGCGCGGCGCGCCTCCCGAGTGGAGCACCGCGGCGTTCGTGGCCGCGGGGGCCGTCGCCGGCGGGCTGCTCGCGGCATGGAGCCCGCGTGCCGCCGCGCTCGCAGCGGTCGCCGGCGGGGCTCTGATGGCCGGCGCCGCGGCGCCAGGGATGGCCCTCATCCTCGGCGCGCTCGGCGCCCTGCTGCTGCTGACCGGCTGGTCGCATGGGCGCCTTCTGCTGCTCCCCGCTCTGGCCCCGGTGCTCTTCGCCCTCGGGCTCGGTCCGCTCTATGCCGTCGCCGCGGGCCTGGCGCCGCGCTGGCCGGCGCGTCTCTGGGCGGCCGTCGCGGGCATGTGCGCCACGATCGCCTGGCAGGTCGCCGCGGGTGCCGACGGCCTCATGGCCGGCGGCGGCTACCTCGCGCCCGCCGTCACCGACCTCGAGGACGAGGGCTCCCCGGTCGCGGCCGCCCGGCGGCTGTGGGAGCCGCTGGGAGCGGAGCCAGTGGTGCTCGCGCAGATCGGGGTGATGGTCGTGGCCGCGCTCACCGTCCCCCTGGTGATGCGGGCCCGGCCCGGGATCGCGCGCGCCGCGGCCGCGGCGCTGTGGGTCGCCGGGATGCTCGTCGCCCTG
>JBKHVQ010000296.1:0-1706 GCA_046569985.1 Thermoleophilia bacterium
GGGCCGGCCGGCTGCGCGACTTCCGGATGCCGGGTGGCCCCGGCATCCGCGTCGACACCCACTGCGAGCCGGGGGAGATGATCCCTCCCTACTACGACTCGCTGCTGGGCAAGCTGTGCGTCTGGGGGCGGGACCGGCCCCACGCCATCCGCCGCCTCCACAGGGCCCTCGGCGAGGCGCTGGTCACCGGCATCCCGACCACGCTGCCGGTGCTGACCGAGATCGCGCACGACCCGCCGTTCGTGGACGGGCGCTACACCACCTCCTACATCGTGGAGCGCGCCCCGCACCTGGCCTCGCTGCGCGGGGAGATCCCGTCGTGAGGGCCCGAGCGCGCCTCGCGGCCCGCGGCGCGGAGCGGTCCGGGTGAGTCCCGCGCCGGCCGCGGGTGACACCCGCGAAGGGGGCCGGCGCGCGGCGCGCAGGCAGGCGGTGATCATGCTCTACCAGCACGATGTCACCGGGCTCCCGATCGACGAACTCGAGCGCAACGCGGCCCGCGCCGGCGTCCCGCTCGACCCGTTCGCGCGCGCCCTCATCGAGGGCGTCACCGTCGACACGGAGAGCCTCGACACGCTCATCACCGGGGCGTCGGCCGGGTGGCCCGCCGACCGCCTGGCGCCGCTCGAGCGCAGCATCCTGCGGGTCGCCGTGCACGAACTGCTCGACTGGCCGGACATCCCGGATGCCGTGTCGATCAACGAGGCGGTCGAGCTGGCCAAGCGCTACTGCCAGTCCGAGGCGTCGGGCCTGGTGAACGGCATCCTCGGCCGCATCCTCGCCGAGCGGGCCGCGGACGCGTGAGCACCGTGGAACCCGGCGCCCGGGAGCGGCTGCGCGAGGCGAGCGCGCGCCTGGAGGAGGTCGCCGCGGCGCTCGCGGCCGGCGAGGACGCCGCCGACATGGCGCGTCTCGCCGAGGAGGCGCTGAGCGTCAGCGAGGAGATCACCCGGCTCATCCCCGCGGCGCTGGACGAGGAGGGCCGTGGCTGATCCCCTGGAGATGCTCGACCCGCGGGTCCAGGTCGTTGTGCTCACCCCCCACGAGGCGACGGCCGCCGGCCATGGCGAGCTGCAGGCGCTCGGCAGCGGCGAGGACGAGTCGCCGATGGCCGAGCTGACCGCGCGCCCATGGCTCACGCAGGCCGACGGGCCGGTGCGCGGATCCGAGCTCGAGACGCTCGGCCTCGCCGTGTACGCCGGCCACCGGGAGCTCTCCCTGGTCAACGTGCCGACCACGTTCATCGAATCGGGCGTCAGGCTGCTGAAGGAGCTCGGCACCTACGTGCTGGCCGGCGGCAGCCTCGAGGACGGCGACATCCTGCAGATCCGCCACGACCTGCCGTGCATCGTGGGCATCAGCGCCCCCGACGATCCTCAGGAGCCGGGGCCGGCGCGCGTGGTGCTGCTGGCCTGAGAGCGGGTCTGGCGCCCGGGCGCCGTCGCCGGGAGGGCGGGTGACGGCCGGCTCGGCCGGTCCGCGGTCGCGCGCCTGCGCAGACGCTGACGGACGTCCCCGGGCCGCGCGCTCCCCGGCGGCCTCGGGCGAGGGTGCTCTAGACTCGGCCGGATGACTGACCAGTCGCGGTTCCCCATCCTCCGGTCCCTCACGGCGCCCACGGACCTGCACGCCATGGACGACGACCGGCTGCAGGCGCTGGCGCGCGAGATGCGCGAGGCGATCATCGAGAGCGTCGCCCAGACCGG
>JBKHVQ010000297.1:0-4788 GCA_046569985.1 Thermoleophilia bacterium
GTCGGCGGCCGCCAGCATCTCCCCCGTGTCGGGGTTCACCACGATGAACGAGGCGGCCTCCGGCGCCGGGAAGGTGGTGGCGCCCATGGCGCCGGCGTGCAGGCCGGCGAGCAGGGCAATCCCGCAGATCAGGGTCAGCCACCGGCGGATCACCCCGTGATCCTATCTCGCATCCGCGAACCCCGGCACGGCGCGGGCCGTGCCGGGGTGACGCGGACAGGGGTCAGGCGTTCAGCGGGCCCTCGCCCCCGGGGTAGCAGAACGAGGCGTTGGGCGAGTAGAAGCCCCACGTCACCTGCAGCGGGTCCGCGGGACGCAGCGCGTAGCTGGAGTGGTCGGGCGCGAGGAAATCGAAGGAGAGCACCTCCCAGGGGTCCACCAGTCCGGAGACGAACGGGTAGAGGCCGGTCATCAGCGTGCCGTCGACCTCGGAGACGTAGCGCAGCTGGCCGCGGCCGACGGCGGCCGGCTCGCCGACGCGCGCGGTGGTGCGGATGATCGGCGTGCCGTCGACGCTGGTGGTCGCCGTGAGGATGTCGCCCTCGATCGCGAGGACCGTCTCGCCGGGGCTCGCCGGCGCGCCGCGTTCGGAGGCGTACTCGCGCATGTCGGCGTTCGAGTTCAGGTAGTGCGTCCACCAGCGCCCGGGCACCGCGCCGTCGGGCGTGTCGCAGCCCTCGAGGTCGGAACCCATGTACGTGAGAGAGTACGCGTCGAACCCGGAGGTCTGCTCGTGCGAGTCGACCACGTACTGGTTGATGAAGCACTGGCCGGCCGGGGTCAGCCCGTCCGGCACCAGCGCCGCAACGGCGGCGGGGTCGGCGGGGATCCACGTGAAGTAGAGCATGCGGCTGTTGGTCACCATCTGGGGAGCCTGGAGCTTGGCCACGGAGAACCTCTCGTCGATGAATCGTTTCACCTACTGGGGCTTAGACTACCTGTGAGCGCGCCCCGCGAACAGTCCCCGGTACGCCGTCGGCGCCCGACGGTGCGCGATGTCGCGCGCGCCGCCGGCGTGTCGGTGGCCGTGGTCTCGTACACCTTCAACCGCCCCGAGCGGGTCGCCAGCGCCACCCGTGAACGCGTCCTCGCCGCCGCCCATGCGATCGGCTACCGCGGGCCGGACCCGGCGGCGCGCGCCCTGCGCCTCGGCCGTCACGGGGCGATCGCGCTCGTCGCCCCCGACTCGGTGGAGCGGCTCTTCTCCCAGCCGGCCTACGCCCTGGTGGGGCGGGGTCTCGCGCGCGCATGCGACCAGGCGGGCATCTCCCTGGTGCTCTCGGGCGGCAACGCGGTGGGGGTCGACGGGGCCGTCCTGCTGGGCGGCGCCGCGGCGACCTGGGCCGGCGCCGCACCGGCCGTGATCGTGGGCGACCTGGACGCGCAGATGGACGGCATCCCGCTCGTGCGCGCCGACGTTGCGCAGGGCGGCGCGGAACTGGCGCGGCACCTGGCCGGCCAAGGGCACCGCCGTCTGGCCGTGGTCACCTGGCCCGGCGGCGGCGAGCGCCTGGCCGGGGTGCGCGCCGGATGGGGCGGTGTGGGGCCGGTGCACGCGTACGAGGTGCCGGGCACCAGCAGCGCGGCCGGCGAGGCCGCGGCGCGGGCCGCCCTTCAGGAGACCCCCCGGCCGGACGCGATCATCGCTCTGTGCGACGAACTCGCCCGGGGAGCGCTGGACGCGGCGTCATTCCTCGGCCTGTCGGTGCCGCGCGATGTCTCGATCGCGGGTATGGACGACCTGCCGGGTGTCGAGGTGCTGGGCCTCACGAGCGTCTTCATCCCGTACCGGCCGATGGGCGATCTCGCTGGCGGAATCCTCGCGGCGGCCATCGACGGGTCGGCGCCCGCCTCGCCACCGCCCCTCCCCACCTCGCTGACCCTGCGCGGCACGACGGCCCCGCGGGCGTGAGGGAGGGCGCTCAGGAGGCGCCGGACACCCCCCACAGGACGTCCCGCAGTTCCTCCGCGGCGGCCAGGGGATCGTCGGCGTAGATGATCGAGCGGCTCGCCGACACCAGCGCCGCCGCGGGGTTGCCCGCGAACGCGGCCCCGAGATCCTCGGGCCGTCCACCCTGCGCGCCGACGCCGGGAATCAGGAACACCTGGTGCGGCATCAGCGCCCGCAGCGCGGACATCCGCTCGGGCACGGTCGCGCCGACGACGGCCCCCACCGCCGAGAGACCCGACGCGTCGACCGAGCCGGCGCCCCAGGAGGCCACATGGCGCGCGACCCGCTCGTGCCACGGGCCGCCCTCCGCCAACTCGACGTCCTGGAGGTCCGCGGCACCCGGATTCGAGGTGCGCACGAGGCAGAAGATCCCTCGGCCACCGGCCGACGCGGCTGCCACGAACGGGGCCACCGCATCACCACCCAGCGACGGGTTCACCGTCAGCGCGTCGATGGGCCCGCGCAGGAAGGCGTCGGCGTACGCACGGCTGGTGACATCGACATCCCCGCGCTTCGCGTCGGCGATGACCATCAGCCCGGCGTCGGCGGCGGCCGCCGCCACCTGCTCGTAGGCGCGCCAGCCGTCGGCGCCGAACCGCTCGAAGGCGGCCAGTTGGATCTTCGCGGCCACGCACGCCGGACCGGCCCGGGCGATCACCCGCCGGCAGAACGCGCCCGCGCCGGCCGCGCCACCGGGGACCCGCGCGGGGTCGGGGTCGAGGCCGATCACCACCTGGCTGCGTCGGGCCAGGACGGCCGAGGTGAGCCGGCTTCCGAAGGGGGTGGGGGTCATCGGGCTCCTTCAGAACTCGCCACGCAGCCTCACAGCAGCACGGCTCTCCACAGGGGCAGGGTGATGGTGCACAGCACCGTCGTGACGGCGACGGCGCCGGCCAGCACGTCGCTGCGCAGGCCGGCGCGGGCGCCGAGTACCAGCGACATCATCGCAGTCGGCATCGCCGCCATGATCACGACGGTGTTGAGGACGTCGCCGGTGAAACCGAACAGACGGGCGACACCGAGGCCGATCAGGGTCGCGACCCCCAGGCGCACGACCACCACGTAGGCCATCTCGCGCCATATGCGGGCGAGCCCGCGCACCTCGAGCATCAGGCCGCCGTAGAGCATGGTGAGCGGGAGCACCGCACCGGCCATGATCTCGAACGGCTGCTCCACCAGGGCCGGCAGGTCGTTGACCCCGGCGAGGTTCACGACCAGGCCCGCCGCCAGGGCGAGGGTCGGTGGCAGCAGCAGCGCCCGGCCGACATCGGCGAGCCGCACCCGCGCCTCGCCGTCGGCCCGGCCGTAGTGGTTGGAGATGGCGACCGTCGAGGTCCACGTGATCACCGCGGTGGCCAGCGCGTCGTACATCACCGCCGCCGGCTGGCTGAAACCGGACCCCGAAGCGGCGATGAGCGGCAGCCCGAAGAAGCCCGTGTTGCCGACCGACGTCGCGACGATCATGGCGCCCGCCCGCGGGCGCTCCATGCCCCAGAGCCGGGTCGAGACCCACGACAACGCCAGGAGGACACCGTGGATCACGAAGGCGGCGACCGGCACCAGCAGCAGCGACGGGTCGAGGTCGGCGCGGACGATGATCAGGAAGACCAGCGGCGGCAGGGCGAGGTAGATGACGACCCTCACGAACAGGTCGCCCTGCTCGCGCCGGATCAGGCCGAAATGGCGGGCGGCGGCGCCCACCAGGATGATGAGGAGCGCCCCGAGGGCGGTCTCGGTCACGACCCGATCACGACGGGGCAGGCTAACAGCGTGCCACCGGCGCGCCGCCGGCCGGGGATCACCCCATGCGCAGGCGGGCCATGCGCATCTCGACCTCGGCGGCGCTGCGGGCGTCGCCGCGGGCCAGCCGGTCCTTTCGCAGGACATCCAGCGCGGCCAGCACGCCGGGGACGTCCAGGCCCAGCTCGGCGGTCTTCTCCCAGGCCTTGAGCGCGGTGTCGATGTCCTCGAGGTCGCCCGCCACCATCGCCAGGATGCGCCAGCCGTGAGCGTCCTCGTCCTCGTCGTCCACGATCTTGCGGGCGATCGCCTCGGCCTCGACCAGCTCGCCGCGCGCGCGCAGGGTGGCGGCCAGAGCCGTCCAGCCGGGCGCGTTCTCGCGCACCGTGGGCAGGGCGGTCACGCTCGCGCGCAGCGCCTCCTCGCTGCCTGCCAGGTCGCCGGTGTCGCGGCGGGCGGCCCCGAGGGTGTTGAGGGTCGCCGGGGTCGCCGCGAGGGAGTGCGCGCGCTCGGCGAAGGCCAGCCCGCGCAGCACCTGACCGCGCGCGCGCGCCTCCCGGGCCGTCGCGAGCGCCGCGGCCACGTCCTTCACCGCCGCGGCGGCGCGGTAGTGGCCGGCCAGCTCCTCCTGGGCCTCGTCGGGGGCGAGCAGGGTCGCCGAGCCGGCGACCATGCGCGTGTCGTCGGGGCCGTAGTGCTGGATCCGCTCGCGGGCCGCGCGCAGGCGCTCCTCGCGCTCCTTCACCGCTTTGCTGGCCGCGGCGGCGGCGCCGGTGGTCCCGGCCTTGGCCGAGCCCTTGTCGAGCAGGGCGTCGTAGTCGCGGCGGATGTCGGGGCGCAGCAGGGCCTTCTCCCCCTGGTCGCAGAAGGCGCGCTCGATGGAGCGCTGGCGCTGGGGCATCGGCGTGCCGGAGATGGCGCGGCGGCGGCGCTCGGCGGCCTCGCGGATCTGTCCGGCGTCGGCGTCACGCGGGATGCCGAACCACGCATAGAGGTCGCGCGTGGCCAGCTCACGGATGAAGCGCGCGCGCTTGGCGGCCGGGTCCTGCTCTGCGGGCATGGGGGTCTCCTGTGTCCCGGGCAGCTTACGGGGCACG
>JBKHVQ010000298.1:0-3507 GCA_046569985.1 Thermoleophilia bacterium
TCGGGTTATGAGCCCGACGAGCTACCAGACTGCTCCACCCCGCGACGGAGGATGGATTGTAACTCCTCGACCTGGAAGTTCAACCCCGCCCTGCCGATGCCATGTGGGGGTACGCCCCCCGGCGACCGTATGGCGCGCCGAAACATGAGGTACCGTCCCCCCGTGCCCCGAGCGACCCGCAGCAACCGCGCGTGCCCGTGATCCGCGCCGGACGAGCCCCGGTTCACGCGCTCGTACCCGCGGGCATCGAGGCGTGCCTGTTCGATGTCGACGGCGTGCTCACCGCGACGGCGGCCGTCCACGCGGCGGCGTGGAAGGAGATGTTCGACGCGTTCCTGGCGACCCGGCCCGCGGCGGACGGCGAGGATCATCGCCCCTTCACCCTGCCGGGCGACTACGCCACCCACGTCGACGGACGCCTGCGACCCGACGGGGTGCGCGCCTTCCTCGCCTCGCGCGGCATCGTGCTGCCCGAGGGGACGCCGGGCGACCCGGCCGAGGCGGACACCGTCCACGGGCTCGGCGCGCGGAAGAACCGGCTGGTGGTCGAGATCATCGCATCGGGCGCCGTCGCGGCCTTCCCGGGCTCGGTGCGGTACGTCGAGGCCGTGCGCGAGGCCGGTCTGCGGCGCGCGGTCGTCTCGTCCAGCCGCAACTGTGCTGCCGTCCTCGCGGCTGCCGGCATCGGCGACCTGTTCGAGGTGCGCGTCGACGGGGTCGTCGCCGCGGAGCGCGGCCTGCCGGGGAAGCCGGCGCCCGCCATGTTCCTCGCGGCGGCCGCCGAGCTCGGCGTCGCCCCCGCCCGCTGCGCGGTGTTCGAGGACGCCGTCGCCGGCGTCCGCGCCGGGCGGCGCGGCGGCTTCGGCTGGGTGGTGGGCGTCGACCGGGAGGGGTACGCGCAGGTGCTCGCCGAGAGCGGGGCGGACGTGGTCGTCGACGACCTCTCCGACCTGATGGCGCCCGCATGATCGAGCCCGGCGTCCTCACCGTCCAGCCGTGGTCGATCACCGAGCCCGAGCTGCGCCTCGACCTGCTCACGCAGACCGAGTCGATCTTCGCCCTCTCCAACGGGCACATCGGCCTGCGCGGGAACCTCGACGAGGGCGAGCCGCACGGCGTCCCGGGCAGCTACCTCAACGGGTTCTTCGAGGCCGTGCCCCTGCCGTACGCCGAGGCGGGCTACGGATACCCCGAGCACGGCCAGTCGCTGATCGACATCACCAACGGGAAGCTGATCCGCCTGCTGGTCGACGACGAGCCCTTCGACATCCGCCAGGGGACGCTGCTGCGCCACGAGCGCACACTCGACCTGCGCGACGGCGTGCTGCGCCGCGAGGTGGTGTGGGAGTCCCCGGGCGGACAGGCCGTGCGCGTCTGTTCCACCCGCCTGGTCTCGTTCGTTCAGCGCGCCGTGGCGGCAATCGATTACGAGGTGGAGCCGCTCGGGCGCAGTGCCCGCATCGTGGTGCAGTCGACCCTGGTGGCGAACGAGCCCTTCGTCGAGGAGTCCGCCGACCCGCGTTCGGCGGCCGCTCTGCGCGCCCCGCTGATCGGGGAGCACCACCGCCACAACGACCTCGAGATCGGCCTGGGTCACCGCACGCGCGTCAGCGGGCTGCGGCTGTCGGCGGCCCTCGACCACATCGTCACCGGCCCCGCTGGCACCATCACCGAGTCGGAGAGCGAACCCGACCTCGCCCGGGTCACCGTCAGCACGGAACTCGCCCCCGGCCAGAGCCTGCGGCTGATCAAGTTCCTGGCCTACGGCTGGTCGAGCTCGCGTTCGATGCCGGCTCTGCGCGACCAGGTCGACGCGGCGCTGTCGGCCGCGAAGCGCACCGGGTGGGACGGGCTGCGCGCGTCACAGCGGGCGTACCTGGACGACATGTGGGAGCGGGCCGACGTCGAGGTGGACGGCGACGACCAGCTCCAGCAGGCCGTGCGCTTCGGCCTCTTCCAGGTGCTGCAGGCCGGCGCCCGCGCCGAGAAACGGGCCATTCCCGCCAAGGGACTCACCGGCCGCGGATACGACGGGCACACGTTCTGGGACATGGAGACCTACACGCTGCCCGTCCTGACCTACACGGCCCCCGAGGCCGTGCGCGACGCCCTGCTGTGGCGCCACTCGACCCTCGATCTGGCGCGTGAGCGCGCCCACGAGCTGCGACTGGGCGGGGCCAGCTTCCCGTGGCGCACCATCCGCGGGGAGGAGTGCTCGGGCTACTGGCCCGCCGGCACCGCTGCCTTCCACATCAACGCGGATGTCGCCGACGCGGTGCGCCGCTACATCGCGGCCACCAACGATGTCGCCTTCGAGCGCGGCCCCGGGCTGGAGCTGCTCGTCGAGACCGCCCGCCTGTGGCGGTCGCTCGGCCACCACGACGCCGAGGGTTCGTTCCGCATCGACGGGGTCACCGGGCCCGACGAGTACTCGGCCCTCGCCGACAACAACGTGTTCACCAACCTGATGGCCGCCCGCAACCTGAACTCTGCCGCCGAGGTGTGCATGCGCCACCCGCGCCGCGCCGCGGAACTCGGGGTGAGCCGGGAGGAGATCGACGCCTGGCGTGCCGCGGCCGGCGCCATCGTGATCCCCTACGACGACACCCTCGGGGTCACCTCGCAGTCGGACGGTTTCACGCGTTACCGCAGGTGGGACTTCACCGGCACGGCCCCGGAGCAGTACCCGCTGCTGCTGCACTACCCGTACTACCTGCTCTACTCGAGTCAGGTGGTCAAGCAGGCGGACATGGTGTTCGCGCTGTACGCGTGCGGCGACTGTTTCAGCCCGGAGCAGAAGCTCCGCGACTTCGACTACTACGAGTCGATCACGGTGCGCGACTCGTCCCTGTCGGCCTGCATCCAGGCGATCATCGCGGCCGAGGTCGGACACGTGGAGCTCGCCTACGACTATTTCCGCGAGACGGCCCTGATCGACCTGCGCGATGTCGCGGGGAACACCGCCGAGGGGCTCCACATCGCATCGCTCTCGGGCGTGTGGCTGGTGGCCGTCGCGGGCTTCGGGGGCCTGCGCGACTACGGCGAGGTGCTGACCTTCGCGCCGCGGCTGCCCGATTCGCTCACGCGTCTGTGCTTCCGCCTGGTCTACCGCGGGCGGCGCCTGCGCGTGGAGGTCACGCCCGAGGGGGCGCGCTACGAGGTGACCAGCGGCAACCCGCTCGAGGTGCTGCACCACGGCGAGCACGTGCGACTGGAGCAGGGCGAGCCCGTGATGCTCGATCTGCCACCGGTGCCGGATGTCGAGCGACCCGCCCCGCCGCCGGGGCGGCCCGTTCAGCGCTACAACGGCGCGAGCCGGGTGACCCCGGCCTGATCCACCCCTGCGTCGCCGTTCACCGGGTGATGGCGAGGACGATCACGAGGATCACAAGGACGGCCAAGCCGAAGTAGACCCAGCGCAGCACGCGCCGGTTGCCCTCGACCACGGTCCGGTGGATCTCCTGGCGCATGTGCTCCAGCTTCTCCGGATCGCGTTCGGGGGGAGGC
>JBKHVQ010000299.1:0-6235 GCA_046569985.1 Thermoleophilia bacterium
CACGCCCGCGCGCTGTCGGGCGCCTACCCGGGGGCGTACCCCCGCCAGATCCAGGGCTGAGCGGCGCCGCGGCCGATGCGCCGCTCGCTAGAGTCGCGCCGATGACGACGCTCCGCCGCCCCGCCGCCGCCCCCACCATGGTCGGCGTGGATGTCGGCGGCACCTTCACCGACGCGGTGCTGGTCCACGACGGCCGCCTCACCACGGCGAAGATCCCGACCACCGTCGACGACCAGAGCGACGCGGTCGTGGCCGCGGTCCTGCTCGCCGCCGAGCGGGCCGGGCTCGGCGCGGGCGACATCGTCCGGTTCATCCACGGCATGACCGTGGGGACCAACGCACTGCTCGAGGGCACCGGCGCCCGCACATGCCTTGTCACCACGGCCGGGTTCGGCGACCTCCTGCACCTGCGCCGTCAGACACGTGCGCACCTGTACCGCCTCGACGCGCACCACCCCGCCGCCCTGATCCCGCACGAGCGCACGCACGAGGTGATCGAGCGCTGCGGCCCCGACGGGGTGATCACGCCGCTCGACCACGAGTCGCTCGGCGAGGCGATCGAGGCCGTCCGCGCCGACGACGCCGAGGCCGTGGCGCTGGGTTTCCTCTTCTCGTTCGCCCACCCCGCGCACGAGCGCCTCGCCGCCGAGGCGCTGCGCGACGCGCTGCCGGGCGTGCACGTGAGCGCCTCATGCGAGGTCCTGCCCGAATTCCGGGAATATGAGCGCCTGTCGACCACCGCCGTCGACGCCTACCTCACGCCCGTGTTGCACCGCTACCTGCATCGGCTGGCCGAGCGGGCGGAGGCCGCGGGCCTGCCGGCGCCCGCGATCATGCAGTCCAGCGGCGGGGTGCTGCCCATCGCCGACTCGGCCGAACACGCCGCGTGGACGGTCCTGAGCGGCCCGGCCGGCGGCGTGATCGGCGCGGCGCAGGCGGCGTCGGGTCGAGGCGCGGGGCTCGTCCTGACCTTCGACATGGGCGGAACCTCGTGCGATGTCGCCCTGGTGCGGGACGGGCACCCCGCCCGCACCACCCAGACCGAGATCGCCGGCCATCCGCTGCACCTTCCGATGCTCGATGTGGCCACCGTGTCCGCCGGCGGCGGCAGCATCGCCTGGGCCGACTCCGGCGGCGCCCTGCGCGTGGGTCCCGAGTCGGCACGGGCGGTGCCCGGGCCGGCGGCCTACGGCCTGGGGGGCACGCGGCCCACGGTCACCGACGCGAACGTCGTGCTGGGGCGCATCCCCGTCGATGAGCCGCTGGGTGGCCGCATCACCCTCGATGTCGCGGCGGCCCGCGGCGCCGTGGGTGAACTGGCCCGCACGCTGGGCCTCGGCCTGGAGGACTGCGCCGAGGGCATCCTCACCGTCGCCGTCCAGGAGATGGTGCGGGCGCTGCGCCGCGTCAGCGTCGAACGCGGAGTCGACCCGCGCGAGGCGACCCTGGTGGCCTTCGGGGGGGCCGGCCCACTGCACGCGTGCCAGGTCGCCGACGAACTCGGCATCGGGCGGGTCGTGGTGCCGGCGGCCGCCGGCATGCTGGCGGCGCTCGGACTGGTCATCGCCGGAGAGCGCCGCGACTACGTGCAGACCGTCCTCCTCGCCGCGGGAGGAGGGCTGCTGGCCGACCGGCTCCTGCCGCTGGTGCGACGGGCGAGGGCCGAGCTCCCCGACGCGGACCTCAGCGCGCAGGCCGACTGCCGCTACCTCGGTCAGCGCCACGCGCTCACGGTCGCCTGGGACCCCGACGCGCCCGAGGAGGACCTGGCGCGCGACTTCCACCGCGCCCACATGGAGCGCTACGGCGAGAACGACCCGGGGCGCGAGGTGGAGGTCGTGTCGCTGCGCCTCGCCGCGGAGCGCCCCGGCGTCGACCCGCGACTGCCCGCCCCCACCCCCGGGCCCGCGCGGCGCGGGCCCGCGGTGATCGCCGCCGACGGGGCCACCTGCTGGGTGCCAGCCGGCTGGAGCGCCCGGAGCGAGGGCCCCGGCGGCCTGGTGCTGAGGAGGGCCTGACATGGATGCGATCACGCTCCAGGTGATGGCGAGCGCCCTGCGCACCGTCGCGGAGGAGATGGACGCCGCGCTCGTCCGGGCCGCGTACAGCCCCAACATCACCGAGCGACGCGATTGCAGCACCGCCATCTTCGACGCCGAGGGCCGCATGGTGGTGCAGGCCGCCTCGATCCCCGTGCACCTGGGCGCGATGCCCGAGGCCGTGGCCGCGGTGCGGGCGCGCGGCGCGAAGCCCGGCGACATCTGGCTGGTGAACGACCCCTACCGCGGGGGCACCCACCTCCCCGACCTGACGATGATCTCGGTCCTCACGCTCGACGGCGACCCGGTCGGCCACGCGGTCACCCGGGCGCACCACGCCGATGTGGGCGGCATGGCCCCCGGCAGCATGCCCGCGGGCTCGCGCGAGCTGGTCCAGGAGGGCATCGTCATCCCGCCGGTGCGGATCGTCGCCGCCGGCCGCGAGATCGAGGACATCACCGCGATCCTGCTCGCGAACACGCGCACCCCGTCCGAGCGCGCCGGTGACCTGCGGGCCCAGCGCGCCGCGCACGGGCTCGCCCAGCGGCGCCTCTACGAGGTCGCCGCCCGCCACGGCACCGCGACGGTGCGCGAGGCCTTCGGCGAGTTGCTCGCCTACGCCGAGCGGCGCACTCGCGCCGCGATCCACGCGATGCCCGACGGGACCTATCACTGGGCGGAGGCGCTGGAGGGGGACGGGGTCACCGACCGCGACCTCTGGATCCGGGTCGCGGTGACGGTCGCCGGCGACCGCATGCGCGTCGACTTCACCGGCACCGACCCCGCCGGCCCCGGGAACTGCAACTGCCCGCCCGCCGTCACGCGATCGGCCGTCTACTTCGTGATCCGCGCCGTCACCGACCCGGACATCCCGGCCTCGGCGGGCGCCTTCGCCCCCGTCGAGGTGATCGCCCCCGAGGGGAGCCTCGTCAACGCCCGCCCCCCGTCGGCGGTCGCGGGCGGCAACGTGGAGACCTCGAGTCGCATCGTCGATGCCGTCTTCGGGGCCCTCGGGCAGGCGATCGACGTTCCCGCCCAGGGCCAGGGCACCATGAACAACCTCACCCTCGGCGGCCCGGGCTTCACCTACTACGAGACCCTCGGCGGCGGTCAGGGGGCCTCGGCCCGCGCCGATGGGCCCTCCGGCGTGCACGTCGCGATGAGCAACACGCTCAACACCCCCATCGAGGCGCTGGAGACCGCCTACCCGCTGCGGGTCGAGGAGTACCGCCTCCGGTACGGCTCGGGCGGCGACGGCGAGCAGCGGGGCGGCGACGGCGTGGTGCGTTCGGTGCGCGCCCTGATCGACATGGAGGCCTCGGTCATCGCCGAACGCCGGCGCAGCCGGCCGGCGGGGCGGGCCGGCGGTGAGGATGGCGCGCCCGGGGAGACGCTCCTGAACGGGGAGCCCCTGCCCGGGAAGTGGATCGGCCCGCTGCGCGCCGGGGATGTGCTGACCATCGCCACGCCCGGCGGCGGTGGGTACGGCCCGCCCGCCGGCGCCTGAGGGCGCGCGGGACCCCTACGGGGTCTCGGTCGACACCACAGATTCGGCGATGTCGAGGCCGACCACCACGACCACGTCGGCGCCGCCGATCTGGTCGACGGTGAGCCCCTCGAGCGGCGGGGTGCGCGTGATGCCGAGCACCTCGGCGATGTTCCACGCCGCGGTCTGGTTCTCGGTGCCGTTGTACATCACCACCGACTGCTGCAGCCCCGTCTCCTCGTTGGGGTAGTTGGCGGTGATCGGCACCTGATAGCCCTCGGTCTGCAGGCGTGGCGTGACACCGTCGCCCGCCGCCCCCGCAACCCCGGAGGCGTTGAACACGGCGACCGAGAACTGGCTCGTGTCGGCGATCGGCGGGATGCTGGCGGGCACCGTCGTGGCGGCCACCGGATCGGGTGCAGCGGTCGTCGTCGGCGCGGCGTCGCCGGTCCGGGTCTGGCCCGCGGCGCCGGCCTGCCGCGATGCGGCCGAGCCGTCGTCGTCGCCGGTGAGGAACATCCACGCCCCGCCGACGGCGAGCAGAAGCACGAGCGCCACGGCACCGATGGCGAGGGCCGGCCGCAGGGCCACCGACGAGCGCACACCGCCCTCGGAGGTCTCGTGGCGTGCCTGCAGTTCGGCGATGCGCCGAAGGGGCGCGTCCTCGGCCGACTCCCCGCGCTCGGCGAGTTGGCGCTCCAGGCGGGAGATCCTGCGCGCCTGCAGGACGACCACCACCACGACGGACACCATGAGGACGCAGGCGATCGCCAGGGCGATCATCGGACCCGCGTCGAGGAGGTCCAGGAGTTCAGACATCGGCGCGCCACGGTAGCACGTCGGTCCGACGGCGCGAACCGGCGCCGGACGGTATCATGTCGATGTTCACGCTAATTGAGGGGCGTCACCCGGTAGGCGTCGAACACCGACTCCACGTTGCGCAGGGCGGTGATGCAGGCCTTCAGCGTCTCGACGTCGCCGACGTCCACCGTGAACCGGTCGTGGACCATCTGGTCCTCCATCGAGCAGTTCGCCGACACGATGTTGACCCCGCTCTCGGCGACCGCCCGGGAGAGGTCCTCGAGCAGTCGCGAACGGTCCCAGGCGTCGACGGCGATCTCTACGCGAAAGGACTGGCTGCTCTGCCCGCTCCACGACACCGGCGTGAAACGCTCCGGGGTCTTGAGCAGCGCCTTGGCGTTCGGGCAGTCCTCGCGGTGGATCGTGATGCCGCGCCCCAGCGAGATGTACCCGAGGATCGGGTCGCCGGGCACCGGCTTGCAGCACTTCGCCATCCGCACCATCACATCGGCCAAGCCGTCGATCTCGATGCCCAGGTCGCTCGACGACCGGGCCGAGTGCGGGCGCCGTCCCCGCGGGCCGGTGGCCGGTGGCGCCGGGTCGGCCACGGCCTCGCCGGCCTTCAGCCGCTGGATGATCTTGTTCACGACCGTGGGCACCGAGGTCTTCCCCATGCCCAGCGAGATGTAGAACTCGTCCGCCTTGCGGAAGCCCATCTCCTGGATGACCTCCGACAGGAGCGAGCTGCCCACCAGCCGCTGGCTGGGCAGGCCCGCCTTGCGCAGCTGGTCCTGCAGCGCCTCGCGCCCCTGATGCTCGGCGTCCTCGCGGCGTTCCTTGCGGAAGAACTGGCTGATCTTCGACTGGGCCTTGCTGGTCTTCACCAGGTTGAGCCAGTCCCGTGACGGGGCGCGCGGCGCCTTCGAGGTGAGGATCTCCACGAAATCGCCCGACTTGAGCGTGTACGACAGCGGCACGATGCGCCCGTTCACCTTCGCGCCCACGCAGCGGTGGCCCACATCGGTGTGCACGTCGTAGGCGAAGTCGAGCGGGGTGGCGCCCGCGGCGAGGTCGCGCACCTCGCCCTTGGGCGTGAAGACATAGACCTCGTCCGAGTACAGGTCGGCCCGGAGCGCCTCCAGGAACTCGCCCGGGTCGCGGGTCTCCCGCTGCCAGTCGAGCATGCGCGACACGAAGGCCGGCTGGTCGCCCTGGCCCTGCTTGTAGAGCCAGTGCGCGGCGACGCCGAACTCGGCGGTGCGGTGCATGTCGAAGGTGCGGATCTGGATCTCCAGCGGGCGCCCCTCGGGCCCGATCACCGTCGTGTGGATGCTCTGGTACATGTTGGGCTTGGGCATCGCGATGTAGTCCTTGAAGCGGCCCGGAAGCGGCTTCCAGAGCGCGTGCACGATGCCGACCGCGCCATAGCAGTCCTTCACCGAGTCGACCAGCACCCGCATCGCGGTGAGGTCGTAGATCTCGTTGAACTCCTTGCCCTTGCGGGTCATCTTCTCGTAGATCGAATAGAAGTGCTTGGCGCGGCCCGTGATGTCGACATTCTCGATGCCGACCTTGTGGAGTTCACCGGCGAGGATCTTGCCCGCCGACTCGATGAACGCCTCGCGGTCCGGCCGCCGCTGGTTGACCATCATCTGGATCTCGCGGTAGCGGCGCGGATGCAGCCGGGCGAAGGCGAGGTCCTCCAGTTCCCACTTCAGCGAGTGGATACCCAGGCGGTGAGCCAGGGGCGCATAGACATCGAGGGTCTCGCGCGCCTTCTGGATCTGTTTGGGCTTGGTCATGTAGGCCAGCGTGCGCATGTTGTGCAGCCGGTCCGCCAGCTTCACCACCAGCACCCGGATGTCGCTGGACATCGAGATGATCAGCTTGCGGTAGTTCTCGGCCTGGT
>JBKHVQ010000300.1:0-2844 GCA_046569985.1 Thermoleophilia bacterium
GTCCGCGGCCCGCCGCCCGCGGCGCGTCCAGGCGATGCCGGCGAGGGCGAGGACGGGGACGAGCAGCAGGGCCCACAGCCAGCCGGCGCTCTGGAAGGTCACGCCGGTCACCCGAGCCGCGGCCCCAGCCGCCACGCCGCGATGCCCGCGAGGATCAGCAGCGCCACCCCGGCGCCTGCGGCCCAGGCCGTGGCCTCGCCGCGGACCCGCTCGGTGCCGATGAACGAGCCCAGGCGCTCGTAGACCTCGGCCACCGAGGCCGCGTCACGGCTGCGGAACGCGCTGCCGCCGGTCTCCTCGGCGAGCATTCGCAGCTCCTCGGGATCCGGGGGGACGGGGGTGCCGTCGGCCAGGACCCCGGACGGGGTGCCGAGGGAGACCGTGAACACGGGGACCTCCGCCTGCGCGGCGCGTCCGGCGGCGATCGAGGTGAGCAGCCCGGTGGTGCTCGCGCCGTCCGACAGCAGCAGGATGCGCGCCGCCTCGTAGGTGCCGTCGCCGGATCCGTGCACCGCCTGGATCGCCTCGAGCGACGCGGAGACGGCATCACCCACGGCGGTGGCGCCGTCGGGGACCAGGCCCTCGACGGCCCGCTTCAGCGCGAGCCGGTCGGTGGTCGGCGGCACCAGCACGTTGGCCGTGCCGGAGAAGCTGACGAGGCCCACCCGGTACTGGCGGGGAACGCTGTCGGCGAACCGCAGCGCGGCCTCCTGCGCGGCGTGGAGCCGGAACGGCTCGACATCGTCGGCGGCCATCGAGCCCGAGACGTCGATCGCCAGCATGATCGTCGCCTGCTCCCGGGGCTCGTCGCGCCACATCTGGGGCCGGGCGAGCGCCACCGTGAGGGCGGCGAGCGCCAGCAGCGCGAGCAGCGCCGGCAGGAACCGCCGTGCGCGCGGGCCGGGATCGGCGGCCGCGATCAGATCGAGATCCGGGTGCGGGACCCCTGGCGCCGGACGGCGCCGGCGCCAGGCCCGCGCCGCCAGCACGAGCAGCGGGAGCGCCAGGAGCAGCAGCAGGGCGGCGGGGGTCTGGAAGCTCACGGGCGGGCCAGCCGCCTCTCGGCGCCGCGGTTCATGACCTCGATCAGCGGCCCGACCCAGTCGCCGCCGGTCTCGGCGATGGCGTGACGCGCGCCCGCGCGGGCGAGCATCGCGGCGCGGGCGTCGTCGGCCTGGCGTGCGACCTTCGCGAAGCGGGCCCGGAAGCGGGGGTCCGCCGTGTCGACGGTGCGCCGCCGCCCGGTCTCGACATCGCGCAGCACGACGCTGCCGACCGCGGGCAGGTCGCGTTCGCGGCGGTCGCGGACCTCGATGGCGATCACGTCGTGGCGGCGGCCGAGGCCCCCGATGGCGCGCTCCAGTCCCTCCCCCTCGGGGAAGTCGGACACGACGATGACCGCGCCGCGGTGGCGCGCGATGCGCCCGAGCGCGTTGATCGCGCCGACGAGGTCGGTGCGGCCCCCGCCCTCCTCCGGGGCCGGCAGGGCCCGCACCGCGGCGATCGCGGCGACCAGCCCGCGGCGGTCGGCGCGCGGCGGGCGCACCAGGTCGACCCCGCCGGCGCGTGTCGCGATGACCCCCAGCCGGTCCCCACGGCGGCGCATGACGAGGCCTATGCCCGCGAGGACCTCCTCGGCGAGCGCCAGCTTGGTCTGGGCCAGGGTGCCGTAGTGCATCGAGGGCGAGCAGTCCACCAGCGCCCACGCGGTCAGCACCGGGTCGATCTCCGGGACGCGCACCATCGGCGCGCCGCTGCGCGCCGACAGGGGCCAGTCGACCCAGCGCACATCGTCGCCGGGCTCATAGCCGCGGGTCAGGGCGGGCTCGCCGCCGGGCCCCGGGCGCCGCCCGCGGCGCTCGCCCTGCAGGAGGCCGTCGAGGCGGCGCCCGATGCGCAGCTCGACCCGACGCAGGATCGCATCGGCGGATGCGCCCATCAGGCCACCGAGCGACCGCTCCCGAGATCCACGTCGGGCTGGGGCACCGCGTCGAGGATCGCGTCGAGCACGCGGTCGGGGGCCACCTCGGCGGCGAGCGCCTCGTAGGAGAGCACCACGCGGTGACGCAGGACATCGTGGAAGAGCGCGTGGACGTCCTCGGGCAGTACGTAGGTGCGCCCGCGCATCAGCGCCAGCGCCCGGCCGCCGCGGATCAGGGCGAGCGACGCGCGCGGCGATCCGCCCATGTCGAGGTAGGGATCGAGGTGACCGAGGCCCTCGCCGGCCGGGTTGCGCGTGGCGTTCACGAGGCGCACCGCGTACGCGCGCACCCGGTGGTCGACGAAGACGGTGTCGGCCGCGGCCTGCAGCTCGAGGATCTGGTGGGGGTCGAGCAGGCGCCGCGGCTGGGGCGGGTCGGAGGCCATGCGGCGCACGATCTCCTCCTCGTCGGCCAGGGTGGGGTAGCCCACGATGAGCTTCATCGCGAAGCGGTCGACCTGCGCCTCGGGGAGGGGGTAGACGCCCTCGCTCTCGATCGGGTTCTGCGTGGCGAGCACGAAGAAGGGGCGCGGCGTCGGGTGGGTCTCGCCGGCGATGCTGGCGTGGCCCTCCCCCATCACCTCCAGCAGCGCCGACTGCACCTTGGCGGGCGCGCGGTTGATCTCGTCGGCCAGCACGAAGTTGGCGAACACCGGCCCGAGGCGGGTCTCGAAGTTCCCCGTGCGGTCCAGAACCTGACCGCCGACCACGTCGGAGGGCACCAGGTCGGGGGTGAACTGGATGCGGCTGAAGCTGCCGCCGCACACGCGGGCGACGGTCTCGAGGGTCAGAGTCTTCGCCAGGCCGGGGACGCCCTCCAGCAGGACGTGGCCCTTGGAGAGCAGCGCCACCAGCACCCGGTC
>JBKHVQ010000301.1:0-2857 GCA_046569985.1 Thermoleophilia bacterium
GCCTGCACCATCATCGCCGTGCCCTGCCAGCTCGCAGAGAAGGGCGACGAGATGCCCCAGACTGAGGGCCCGTACCGGTACAGGTTGCCCTCGGTCGCGGTGGCCGCAGCCGGCAGGGCCGTGAGACCGAGCAGGGCGATGAGGGCGGTGGCGCGACGGTGGGGCCGGCGAGAACGCGTCATGGTCCGAACTCCAGGGCGAGGGACGACGGTGGGGCGGCCATCGGCGTGGGTGCCGGGGCCGGGGCGGGTGAGGACACGGGCGCCGCCGCGGGTGGGGGCGCCACGGAGGGCCGAGTCGGGGTGGTGCGGGGCCGCGCGCGGCGCGTCGTGCGTGCCGGTCGTCTGTTGGGGGTCGGCACCGCCGCGGCGGACGCGTGCGTCACGGGGCGGGCGGGGGTGGTGACGACCGCCGGCACGGATGCCGGTGCCTGTTGAGCCCTGACCATGGCGGGCTTCTCCGCGGGTCGCGCCGGGGTGTCCGTGGCGTCGACCACGAGCGGCAGGCCGGCGACCCCGGCGAGCACCACCGCGACGCCGCCCGCGCTGAGTCGGGCCACGCCGCTGCCCGACAGATCGGAGATCGTCTGTGCGGCGGTGCCCGTGTGGACGGTGGCGCTCTGGGTGATCCGGTCCCACCAGGCGAGGGCATGGCCGGGGTCCGGCACCGTCACGGGCGCGCCCGCCAGCAGCGGCAGCGGGGCCAGCACCGCGAGCCGGTTGCGAAGCTCGCGCCCGCGGCGCATCCGCCCGCGGCATGCGCCGCAGTGCGCGACATGCTTCGAGACGCGGCGCCGCTCCCGGCGATCGGCCTCCCCGGCGACGGCCCGGTCGATCAGGGGGCTCATGCGCTCGCACACCGCGCCCTCGATCAGCTCGACCTGCCAGTGCCGGAGCGCCCTGCGGCCCTCCAGGACCGATCGCTCGATCTTGCGCAGCGAGTAGCCGGTGATGACGTGGATGCGGTCGTAGCTCTCGCCCGCGCACTGCAGGATCAGGCAGATCCGCTGCGGCTCGGTGAGCCCGTCGAGCGCCTCGTCCAGGGCGCGGTATCGCTCGCGCCACGCCGCGATCGAGTCGACGGGCAGCGGCGCCTCGAGCGTCTCCGAGAGGCTCTCGGCCACGTCGGCGCCCGGGGCCGGCCCCTCCCGCGCCTGGGTGCGCGCGACGGCGATCGCCTCGTTGCGCATCACCGTGTGCAGCCAGGCCAGGAACTGGTCGCCCTCGACGGTGGGCGCCTTGGTCAGCGCGATCAGCATGGCCCGCTGGTAGGCGTCCTCGGCGTCCTGCAGGGTCGGGGTGTAGCGCGCCGCGTAGCGCAGCAACGCCGCGCCCTGACCCATTGCCGAGAGGACCGCCTGGCGCCGGTCGGCATCGCTGGGGGTTGATGAATTCTCGTGAGATTTCATTCAGATCGAGTCGATGAAGTTTCCAACGCGATGCCCGCAGCACACTAACGAGTGATGAGAGGCTCGTGGGCGACGTGAGTACCGGTTCAAGTGGGGGCGGCGGCAGGATTCGCCCCCCGGCACGGGGACCGATTTCCGCAAAGAGCGAATGAATTAGGATCCCGGGCATGTCCGCGCACATCCACGAGCGCACGTTCCGGGTCGCGATGGCCGAGGTCGACGTGGCGCAGATCCACTTCACCGCGCTCCACCGCTGGATCGACCGGGGCATGTCGGAGTGGCTCGCCGAGATCGACCACCCCTTCACCCGCCTCCTCGCGGAGGGGCCCGGCGTCCCGATCGTCAACATCACGACGCGCATCGGGGGCCGCATCCTCCTCGACGACCTGATCACGCAGCGCACGTGGATCGGAGCGGCGGGGCGCAGCTCGTTCCGCAGCCGGCACCGCTTCTCGCGCGACGGCGAGGTGATGGCCGAGAGCGAGCTCGTCCACGTATGCGTCGATCGCGTGACCCGGGAGACGCTGCCGGTGCCCGAGTGGCTGCGCGGGCACGTCGTGGACGACCCGGTGCAGGTGGCCCCCCGGGACTGACACACGGCCGTGCGGGATGCGGCGCACTCGTGCGTCGATCCGCAACGGGTCACCGGGCGATGCTCGGCGCATGTCGGATGACGCGACCCCCACTCCGGCTCCCGGCGCCCTCGCGGCCGCCGAGCCGCGCGAACCGCTCGTCTACGCATGGCTCATCCCCGGCCGCGTGGCGGTGGACGAACGACCGGGCGGGGGAGGACGCTCCCACCGGCGCGACCGCCGTGCCGCCGAGATCGCCTGGTGGACCGCGCAGGGGGTCACCGCGGTGGTATCGGGGATGCGCTCGCGCCACGCGCTCGACGTCTACGCGGAGGCCGGCTGGGAGGTGCGGTGGCATCCGCTGCGCGAGCCGGCGCAGGCCGTCCAGGAACTGCCGCGCCTGCTCTCGGCCGTCGACGAACTGCTCGGGGTCCACTCCGAGGCGGTGCTCGTGCACTGCGATCGGCCCTGGGAGATGCTGGGCGCCGTCGACGCCGCGCTGCGGGTCCATCTGGGCCTGGCCGACGACCGCCATCGGGCGTTCGAGGCAGCCCGCCGCGACGGGCTGCCTGTAGGCTCCCTGGCGTCGTCGCTGGTGGGTCAGGTCGTGCCGGTGGCGGCGTGATCGGGGTCGTGACCGTCCCGTCTCGCGCCACGGATCGCCCGGGTCCGGGGCACTGCCGCCCGACGACCGCGCCGAGGGCTCTCCCGCATGAGTGCATCGCGACATCGCCGCCGATCGAAGCGCCTCTTCGCGCGAGGCGGGGCGGATCAGCCGAGTCGCCGCGATGCCGCCGATCCCGCGCGCCGCGGCGACCCGCCGCTGGTGCTGGTGGACGGGCGCATGGCGCGCCGCCGCCCGACCGGCCTGGCCACC
>JBKHVQ010000302.1:0-9321 GCA_046569985.1 Thermoleophilia bacterium
CGCCGACGTACCTGCGGGCGACATCGGCGAGCGAGCGGGCCTGGTCGGCCGTGAGGTCGCCGAGCGGCAGGGCGACGGTGGCCATCGCGTAGCCGGCCTGGCGCTGGCGGTACACGTTGGTGTGCAGCCACTCGCGATAGCCGTCGGGCACGTCGGCGCCGGCCGCCGGCAGCGGGACGCCCTCGCGCACCGGCGACTCGTCGTAGTCGGCGACATGCGGCAGGTAGGAGGTCCAGCGGTCGTCGTGGGGGAGGATGGCGCGCTCCTCCTCGACCAGGCGGCGGAACTCGTCGATGCCGAGTTTCGCGACGAGGAACTTGATGCGGGCGCGGTTGCGGTTCTCCTTCTCGCCGAGCCGCCCGAAGACGCGGGCGATCGCCTGCACGGTCGGAAGGAGCTCCTCGACGGGGTGGTCCTCGAACAGCAGCTTGGCCTGGTACGGCGTGGTGCCGAGGCCGCCGCCGACATAGAGGTCGAACCCGCGCCGCTCGATGCCGTCGACGACGGTGGTGCGGGCGATGGCGCCGAAGTCGTGCATCATCACCAGGCCGCATGCCTCGCCGGCGCAGCCGGAGAAGGCCGGCTTGAACTTGCGCCCGAAGTCCTGGCAGTCGGGGTGGCCGAGCAGGAAGCGGAACATCGCCGCCGCGTAGGCGGTGGTGTCGAAGGCCTCGGTGTGGCAGACGCCGGCCTTGGGGCAGGCGGTGAGGTTGCGCACGCCGTTGCCGCAGGCCTCGCGGGTGGTGATGTCCACCGACGCCAGGCGCCGCATCAGGTCGGGCGTGTCCTCGATGTGCACGTAGTGCAGCTGGATGTCCTGCCGCGTCGTGACGTGGAGGATGTTGTCCGAGTACTCCTCCGCCAGCTCGGCCATCACCTCGAGCTGCTCCGGCGTCATGCCCCCGTAGGGCACCTTGATGCGCATCATCCCGGGCGCGTCCCACAGGGTCTCGGGGCCCTTGGTCAGCTCACCGGCCGGGAACTCCAGTTCCCGCGAGGCGACGCCGTCGTGGCGGTGGCCGTTGTCATAACGCTGTCCGTAGACGCCGCGACGCAGCCGCGTCTCGGCGAAGACGCGCTCATCGACCTTGCCCTTCATCCGCAGCTCCAGCTGGCCCTCGAAGATGTCGATCTCCTCGGCCAGCTCCGGCGGCATGCGGTCGAGCAGGCGCTCGCGCCACTCGGTGGTGCTCATCCACTACTCCCTTCCGGCAAACGGGCGGCGAAAATACCACAATCCCACCGGAAATCCGAACTTAGGCGATACGGCGTGCCCGCGGACCCCGCCGCGCGACGCGGGCGGGGTCCCGGACGGCGCTACTCGTCGTCGGTCTGGGCCGCGATGTCACCGCTGGCGACATCGGCCAGGGCGCGCACGATCTGGACGCACATCGCGTCGCTGACGGCCACCTGCACCTGGCTGCCGTCCTGGTCGTCGAAGGCGAGCGTCCAGTGGGGCACGATGTCCTCGCCGGTCACCTGCGGCGGGGTCACCGAGACGCCGATCACGTTGGGTTGCAGTGCCCAGAAGATCCCCTCCGGCAGGCCCGAGGGCTGCGGCTCCCAGAGACCCGCGTCCTGGATCTCCTGACGGTAGGGCTCGGCCTGGGTGAATGCGTTCATCATGTTCTCGCCGTCGGATGTCGACAGCGGGAGCGTCAGCACGACGTTCGGGCCGCTCTCCAGGGCGAGCAGCGCCACCGGCAGGGCGTCCTCCTCCACGGGCTCGTCGCCCTCGACCTCCACCTGCACGGGGGAGCAGTTGAAGCCGGTTGCCTGGAACGCGATGGTCTGCCTCATCTTCCGCCTTTCGGGCGCTTGCTAGCGTCGTGCGCATGACACTCGGGCGTCCAGCATCGGACGATCGCCGCGCGCGGGCCATTCTCACACACCCCACCGTCACCGTCGTGCGGCGTGTCGCCGCGCGGGTGGATCCGGTGGCCCTCCTCGCGGCGCTCGCCGACCGCCCGATGGCCGTCCTGGCCCGCCACCGCGGGATGACGGTGGTGGCGGCCGACCCCGATGAGGTGGCGCGCGAGGGGGCCGTCTGGGACGCCCTCGGCACGGCGCACGGCGCCCGCGCGCCCGGGGAGTCGATGGCGGGCGGCTGGATCGCCATGCTCGCCTACGACCTGGCCGGGACCCTCGAGCGCCTCCCGCGGCCGCTGCCGTACCCGGGCGGCCCGCCGCGCGCCGTGGCGGCGCGCTACCCCACCGTGGCGCTGATCGACGACGACGGGCGCTGCACCGTGGCGAGCACCGCGGGGCCGCAGGCCGCCGCCCGCCTGACCCGGCTGGCGGAGGGCACGCGCCCGCCCAGGCCGCGTCCGGTGCCCGCCGCGCGAGCGGTGCGCTCGTCGCTGCCGGGCGACGCGTACCTGCGCGCCGTGGGCCGCATCCGCGAGCTGATCCGCGCCGGCGACTGCTATCAGGTCAACCTCGTCCAGCGGATCGAGGCCGACTGGGACGCCGGCCCCCTGCCGTTGGCCCGCGGCCTGTGGGGCGCGGCAGGCCCCACCGCCCACCGGGCGTACCTGGCGCTGCCCGAGGGCACCGTCGTGTCCGCCTCACCCGAGCTCCTGGTGCAGGTGGACGCCGGCTGGGCGCGCACGGCGCCGATCAAGGGCACCGGTCCCGCCGACGACTGGGCGGCGCTGAGCGCGAGCGCCAAGGACCGGGCCGAGCACGTGATGATCGTCGACCTGATGCGCAACGACCTCGGCCGCTGCGCGCGGCCCGGCGGGGTTCGGGTGGAGAGCCTCTTCGCGCGCCTCTCCACACCGTATGTGGAGCACATGGTCAGCGAGGTGGTGGCCGAACTCGGTGAGGGGGTGCGGCCGGTCGATGTGCTGCGCGCCGTGTTCCCCGGCGGGTCGGTCACCGGGTGCCCGAAGGTGCGGGCCATGGAGGTCATCCACGAACTGGAGCCGGTCTCCCGCGGCCCCGCCTTCGGCAGCGTCGTCACGCTGGGCGCCGACGGGCGGCTGGAGGCGAGCGTCGCGATCCGCACCGCCTGGGTCGCCGGCGACCGCGCGCACTACTGGTGCGGGGGCGCGGTCACCTGGGGGTCCGACCCGGAGCGCGAGCGGCGCGAGGCCTGGGACAAGGCCGCCCCGTTCCTCGCCGCCGTCGGGGCGAGCGCCCCCGCCCCCGGGTGAGCATCACCCTGCAGGAAACCATGCGCGCCGGCACCGGCCGGGTGCCGTGGCTCGACCGCCATCTCGAGCGCATGCTCGCCTCGGCGCGCGCGTGGGAGCTGCACGAGACGCCCACCCGCGAGGAGCTCGAGCGGGCGGTCGTGGAAGCGGTCGCGCGACGGGCCGGGGACGCGCGGGTGCGGCTGCTGGCGCCGACACCGGGGGGCTGCCGGGTGGAGATGACCGTGGAGCCGCCGCTTCCGGCGGTGCCCCCCGCGGTGCGCGCCGTGAGCCTGCGCGGCGGCTGGCGCCCAGACGCCCGGGCGTGGGAGCACAAGATCGCCACCCAGACCGAGCAGCGGGTGCGCCTGCGGGCGCGATTCGCCGACCGGGCCGAGCGCGTGCTGCTGCTCGACGAGGCGAGCCGCCTCGGCGAGGCCGACCTCGCGAACGCCTTCGCGGTGATCGGCGGCGAGTACGTCACCGCGCCGGTGCGCGGGCTGCTGCCGGGGGTGAGCCGCGCGGTGATCATCGAGAGCCTCGGCGGCCGCGAGGAGGCGCTGTCCGAGCGCGAATGGCGCACCGCCGACGAGATCTTCCTCACCAGCGCCGTGACCGGGGTGGTCAGCGTGGTCGAGGCCGACGGGCACCCGGTGGGCCGCGGCCGGGTCGGGCCGGGGGCCCGGCGGGCTCAGGAACTCGTCATCGCCCAGATGGGCGCGCTCTGAGCGGCCCGGTCAGCCGGTGTAGCGGCTGATCCTCGGCAGGGTCTCGATGCGGACCGGCAGCAGGCCCTCGCATTCGAGCGACACGGCGCGGACCGGCAGGCCCAGCGCCCGGAACGCCTCGGCCAGGCGCGCCGCGGCGGCCTCGACCGCCGCGAACGGGTCGTCCTCGGCCACGTCGAGCTCGATCCAGAGCCCGTCGGGGGGCAGGTCGGGTCCCGCGGCCGACGGAAGCGGCCGGACGCGCGCATCCGCGCCGAGGGCGTCGGCGAGGCCCTCGGCGCGGTCGAGAAGCTCGGGCTGCAGTTCGTACTCGGCGCGGACCGTGCGCATCGGTCGCCCCCCCTCCCCGGTCAGGGGAGTTCGAAGTCGAGCAGGTCCTCCAGCATGCCGAAGCGCTTCTTCTTCTTCCTGCCGGGCGCGTCCGCGGACCCGGTGCCGCGGGAGCCCGCGGAGGGCTTGCGTCCCTCCATCTCGGCGAAGAAGTCCTCATCGTCGTCGGGCACGCCGGCGGCGGCGCGGCGCTCGCGGTCGAGGATCCGGTCGAGCTCGCCCCGATCGAGCCAGATGCCCCGGCACTCGGGGCAGGCGTCGATCAGGACCTCGCTGCGCTCCAGCTCGACGAGTCGCGTGTCGCAGGCCGGGCAGCGCATCGGCTCGCCTCGGCGGGACATGGGGATTCCGTATTCAGGCACGCCGCCATTGTAGCCCGGCGCCGGGCCGGCCGGCCCGCTCCGCGCCGCGTCAGGCCGACTTGGCGGCGCGCTTGCGGTCCTCGACCATGACCACCCGCTTGCCCAGCAGGCGCATGGCCTTGAGGCCGAGGGAGAGCTTCTCGCGGTCGTCGGTGCGCCCGATGTCGAGCCCCGACAGCTCGGCGATGCGGTCGAGCCGGTAGCGCACCGTGTGGCGGTGCGTGTACAGCGTCCCGGCGGTCGCGGCGAGGTTGCAGTCGTTGCCGAGGTAGGTGGCCAGCGTGGTGACCAGCTCCGTCTGGTACTGCTCGTCGTAGCGCACGAGCGGCTCGATCGTCTGCGCGTAGAACGACGAGAGCTCCTCGGGCCGGTCGGCGAAGATCTGGAACAGGAGCTTGTAGGTGCCGGTCTCCTCGAAGGTGACCACCTCGCCCATGCGGCCGAGCCGCTCGCCGATCGACAACGCGAGCGTCGCCTCGTCGAGGGCCGCCCCGAGGCGCTCGGGCTCGGCCGTGTACCGCGAGAGGGCGAACGTGAGGGCGAGGCCCGGGACCGTCTGGGAGGTCGCCGCCAGCACGCGGCGCGCCAGGAGGATGGCCTGCTGCTCCACCTCCTCCCGGGTGGCGGTCTCCTCGCCGGCGCCGGGGACCGGCGGGATCAGCGCCAGCAGGTGCCCGTCGCGCCAGTCGACCAGCGCGCGCGGCACGTGCATGTCGATGCTGACGCGCGCCTGCTGCAGGACGCGCCGGGTGAGCCGGGCGTCGGTGACCTGGCGGCCCTCGGTGTGGGGGTCCTGCAGGCTGCCGAGCAGCGCGACCGCGCCGCGCGACAGGTCGGCGCCCAGATGCCGCGAGCGGCGCACGAGCGACTCGCGGCTGACCGGCTCGCCGGCCACCAGTTCCTCGACCAGGTCGCCGAGCAGGCGGGCCTCGGTCTCGGTGCGCACCTGCTCGCGGGCGCGCTCGAGGGCGCACGCCTCGACGAGCTCGGCGGCGACGGCCTCCTGGGCGCCGGTCAGCGGCGGGCTCTGCCATGTCACCACCACGCCGGTCGTCCCACCGGGGCCCGAGGTGAGCACCCGCGAGAGCCCCGGCATCTCCTGCTCCATGAACGGCCCCAGCACCGACGCCGGCCCGTGCCCGCGCGCCGCGGCGATCGCGGACTCCAGCATCTCCTGCTGATCGTCATCGAGGCCGGCCGCGGCCAGGATGTCGAGGTACTCGTCGAGCACGGCGACCGGGACGCCCAGGAGCTCCGAGGCGATCTCCGCGAGACCGGGGAAGCCGCGTCCCGCGACCAGGGGCGCGCGCAGCGCGTCGCGTGCCAGGTCGCGCTCACCCGCGCCGTTGAGCGCGTCGGCGAGACCGGCGATGACCGGCCACCAGGGGCGCCCCTCGGGCAGGACGATGACCGGGACCCCGGGCGGCTCGGGCGGCTCGTCCCGGCAGACCACGCCGGCGCACCCCTCGGGGAGGTCGTCGGGCACGCCGCGCGGGCTGAGCACGAGCGCGCGGGGCTCGGCGGGGGCGCCGGGGTCGGCGAGCACGACGGAGGCAACCGGGCCGTCCAGCGGGAGGTCCTGGCCGATGACGCGCGCGCCCGCCAGGGCGGGCACGAGGAGGAGGTCGGCCAGGCGGACGCCCGGCCGGGTGGTGGCGCGCGGTGAGCGGGTCGTCGTCACCGCTCCGAGCATGGGCATCGCGTCACCGGGTTGCAAGGCCATCGACCGACGATACGCCCGATTTGTCCACATGAACAAACGCGGCGCCGCCCGTTTGGTCGCATCCACAAGGAGAGCGGCGAGAGCGGGCGCCTATCATGGCGAACGCCCGAGCAACCCAAGGAGGGCCCTCCGCGTCATGCCCAGACTCCGCCAGAGTACCGTCGCCGCCGCCACCTGGAAGCCGAACGGCTCCATCGAGTTCGGCGACCTCACCGCCCCGGGTGCCTCGGGCATCTTCGGGGCCAACGTCTTCGGCACCGTCGCCCAGCGCCAGCGCCTGCCCAAGGACGTGTTCCGCCGCCTCCAGGCGACGATCGAGCAGGGCGCGCCGCTGGACCCGGCGCTCGCCGACGCGGTGGCGTCCGCGATGAAGGACTGGGCGCTGGAGAAGGGCGCGACCCATTACGCGCACTGGTTCCAGCCGCTCACCGGGCTGACGGCCGAGAAGCACGACTCGTTCTACAGCCCCGTCGGCGACGGCACCTCCCTGGCCGACTTCTCGGGCAAGGAACTGGTCAAGGGGGAACCCGACGCATCGAGCTTCCCGAGCGGCGGCATCCGCGCCACCTTCGAGGCCCGCGGCTACACGGCCTGGGACCCCACCAGCCCGGCGTTCATCCTCGAGAACCCGAACGGCGCGTTCCTGTGCATCCCGACCGCGTTCGCCTCGTGGACCGGCGAGGCCCTCGACACCAAGATCCCGCTGCTGCGCTCGATGGAGGCGCTCAACAAGTCGGCGCTGCGCGCCCTGCGGGTCTTCGGCAACGAGGAGACCGGGCGCGTGTTCACCACGATGGGCCCCGAGCAGGAGTACTTCCTGATCGACAAGCGCTTCTACTACGAGCGCCCGGACCTGGTGAACACCGGCCGCACCCTCTTCGGCGCGAAGCCGCCGAAGGGCCACGAACTGGACGACCACTACTTCGGCACCATCCCCGAGCGCGTCCTCGCCTACATGCTCGAGTGCGAGCGCGAGCTGTTCAAGCTGGGCGTGCCGATCAAGACCCGCCACAACGAGGTCGCCCCGGCCCAGTACGAGCTGGCCCCGATCTTCGAGAACTCGAATGTCGGCACCGACCATCAGCAGCTCACGATGCAGGTGCTGCAGACCGTCGCGAAGCGCTACGACCTGGTCTGCCTCCTGCACGAGAAGCCGTTCGCCGGCGTGAACGGATCCGGCAAGCACAACAACTGGTCGATGTCGACCGACGACGGGGAGAACCTGCTCAACCCGGGCGACACCCCCCACGACAACCTGCAGTTCCTGTTCTTCGCGTCCGCGGTGATCGCCGCCGTCGACACGCACGCCGGCCTGCTGCGCGCCACCGTCGCGAGCGCCGGCCAGGACCACCGCCTCGGCGCCAACGAGGCTCCCCCGGCGATCATCTCGATCTTCCTCGGCGAGGAGCTGGAGGGCGTGTTCGACGCCATCGCCGAGGGACGGGCGGGCGTGTCGGCCACCGGCGAGCTGATGGGTTTCGGCAGCCCCGTGCTGCCCGAGCTGCCGCGCGACAACGGCGACCGCAACCGCACCAGCCCGTTCGCGTTCACCGGCAACAAGTTCGAGTTCCGCGCGCTGGGGGCGAACCAGTCGACCAGCCTCCCGAACACGGTGCTGAACACCATCGTCGCGGAGGCCATCGACGACCTGCTCGACAAGCTCGAGGCCGGGATGGCCGGCGGCAAGTCGCTGGAGGAGGCCCTCCCCGGGGTGCTCGCCGAGTCGTACAAGGCCCACCGCCGGGTCGTGTTCGCCGGCGATGGCTACTCGGCCGAGTGGCACGCGGAGGCCGCCGAGCGGGGTCTGCTGAACCTCAGCACCACCCCCGACGCGCTGCATGAGATGGTCGCCGAGAGCACGCTGGCGACCCTCGGGAACTACGGGGTGCTGGACGATCGCGAGCTGCACGCCCGCTACGAGATCGCCCTCGAGCAGTACGTGATCACGGTGAACACCGAGGCCGAGACGGCCGCGGACATCGCCGCGACGATGATCCTGCCCGCCGCCGTGCGGTACCTGGGCGAGCTCGACGAGGCCGACCTGGACGACTTCGCCGACGAGCTGCGCGAGGAGGTCAAGGCCTTCATCGCCGCGATCAAGGCGTTCCAGGAGATCAACGCCGTGCACCCCGACGAGGGCATCCTGGTCGAGGCGGTCTACATGCGCGACAGGGTGATCCCGGCGATGAACGAGGTGCGCGCGATCGCCGACCGGCTCGAGCGGATCGTGGCCGACAACCTGTGGCCGCTGCCGAAGTACTCGGAGATCCTCTTCATCAAGTAGGGCTCCCCGCATCACGCGGCTCCGGCGGCCCCGCCACGCGCGGGGCCGCCGTCGTTGAGGGGCCCGGTGTGGCCGGGGGCGGTGGCCAGGCACCTGCGGATCTGTGACTCTGTGCCGGCCCGCGCCTCCGGGCGGCACGCGACGGGAGGAAACGATGACATCGAGCGAGAGCGTCCTCGCACTGGTTCAACAGCGCGATGTGCGCTTCATCCGGCTGTGGTTCACCGACATCCTGGGTTCGCTGAAGAGCTTCGCGATCGACCCGGATGAGCTCAACAACGCGCTCGCGAACGGGATGGGCTTCGACGGCTCGTCCATCAGCGGCTTCAACGCGGTGCAGGAGGCCGACATGGTGGCCCTGCCGGACCCCTCCACGTTCGAGATCCTCCCGTATCGCCCCACCGCCGAGAGCTCGGTGGCGCGCATGATCTGCGACGTGCGCCTGCCCGATGGGCTGCCCTATGAGGGCGACCCGCGTCACGTGCTGCGCCGCGCGGTGGAGCGCGCGCGGGAGATGGGCTTCGACCACTTCTATGTGGGCCCGGAGCTGGAGTACTTCTACTTCCGTGACTCGGAGGGCACGGAGGTGCTCGACCACGGCGGCTACTTCGACCTCACGACCCTCGATGCCGCCAGCGACCTGCGCCGTGACACGGTGATGGCGCTGGAGGCGATGGGCATCGACATCGCCTACTCGCATCACGAGAGCGGACCGTCGCAGCACGAGATCGACATGCGCTACGGCGACGCGCTGGAC
>JBKHVQ010000303.1:0-7600 GCA_046569985.1 Thermoleophilia bacterium
TCGCGCTCGCCTACCGCGCCTGTCCCTGGACGAGCTGCCCCAGCTGTGGAACATCATCCGGGGCGACATGAGCCTGGTGGGCCCCCGTCCCACGGTGGCCTGGCAGGTGGCGCACTACTCGCCGCGCCAGCGCGGGCGCCTCGCCGCCCGTCCCGGCCTGACCGGCCTGGCGCAGGTGCGCGGCCGAAACTCGCTGCCGTGGTCCGAGCGCATCGAGCTCGACCTGGAGTACATCGGCAACTGGAGCCTGCGCGGCGACCTCGTGATCCTGCTGCGCACCGCCTGGGTCGTCCTGCGCCGGGCGGGCGCCTACCGCGACGAGGGCACCCCGCCGCAGTTCGACCTCCCCCGCCGCGACGGCCGGGACGCCGGCGCGCCGGGCACACGACCGTGATCAGCGACAAGGATGGCTCTGTGACATCGCAGGCGATGAACGGCCACACCCGACCGCACGGCCGCCGCGGCCGCGTGTACTAAGGTCCGCGGTCGTGGAACGCGAGATCACGCTTCGTGAGTACGGCCGCGTGGTGTGGAGCGGGCGCTGGGTCGTCCTGGCCTGCGCCGTGGGGGCCGCCCTGGTGGCCCTGCTCTTCAGCCTGCTGTCGGCCACCACCCACACGGCCACGGCCGAGGTCACCCTGGGCCAGGCGACCACCATCGCCGGCACCCCGGTGTCGACGCCGGCCACCAACCCCGCGACCGCGGCCACGGTGCTCGGCGCCGACCGCCTGGTGGTCAACGTCGCCGAGGAACTGGGCCTCACGCCCGGCGAGGTGCGCTCGGCCGTGAGCCTCAACGCGCCGCGCACCGCGGGCGGGGCCGCCGGCAACCAGCCGACCCTGATCGTCGTGACCTGGAAGGACACCGACGCCGGCCTGGCGGAGCGCGGCGCGAACGCGTACACGCAGGAGATCGAGCGCTTCATGCTCGACACCAACAGCGCGGTGGTCGACACCTACGAGGCCTCGGTGGCCCGCGCGCAGGCCGACGTCGCGCGCCTCAACGCCAGCGTCGAGGCCTACAGCCGCCAGCTGCTGGCCAACCCCTCCACCGACACCCGCCTGACCCTGACCACGCTCCTCGCGGCGGCGACCTCCCAGCTCTCGCAGGCGCAGGTCCAGCTGGCCGACCAGCAGGTCGCGCTGGCCAAGGCGCAGACCATCGAGCAGCCGGACATCATCTCCCTGGCCGAGGACACGACATCGAGTGCCGGGGCGCGGAACCTGGCGCGCACGATGCTCCTCGGAGCCGTCATCGGACTGATCCTCGGGGTCATCATCACCTTCATCTGGCGGGGCAGTCCCGCGGGTCGTGCGGGGCGCCAGGAGCAGTAGCGCCGCCGCCGTCCTCGCCGCCCTCGCGCTCGTTGCGGGGTGCGGCGGGGGCGCCGACGCCGAGCCGGCGGCCTCGGACACCGCCCCCGCGGTGGCGCAGGCCCCGCCGGCCACGGTGACGGTCACCGACGGCGACACGGGGGAGCCCCTCGCGGGGGTCAACGTGCGCGCCCGCGTGCCGGGGTCGGAGCCCGCCGCGGCGACGACCGGCGCCGACGGCAGCGCGCAACTGCCGGGAGAGGCCGACCTGGTCACGGTGGCGAAACCCGGCTGGGGCAGCGCCCGCGGCCCGGTGCGCGGCGGCGCCGCGGAGTTGCGCCTCTTCGACCCGGCGCTCCAGAACCCCGAATACGGGGGCGGCAACGAGCGGGCGCGCTACCTGCCCCAGGTGCGGGTCCCGGTCCCCTCCGGGAAGGCCACATGGACCTTCGACGCGATCACTCTGATCGAGTTCCCGCCCGCCGTGGTCGACGGGCTGGTGCTGTTCGGCGTCAACTCCGGGCGCGTGTTCGCCCTCGACGCCGAGACCGGGCGCATCCGCTGGGAGGACCGCGTCGGAGGCCCGATCGCCTCCTCTCCGGCGATCGTCGGCGACACCGCCTACGTCACGTCCATGGACGGGTTCCTCACCGCCTACGACATCACGACCGGCCGGCGGCGCTGGCAGTTCTCCACCGGCGGGAGCCCCATCGAGAGCTCCCCGCTGGTGCACGACGGACGGGTCCACTTCGGCGCCTGGAACGGGACCGTCTACGCGGTGGACGCCGCGCGGCCCCGCCTGATCTGGAGCCACCGCATGAGCGACCAGGTGAAGGGCAGCGCGGCCCGCGCCGGGGAGCGCATCCTCATCGGGGACTACTCGGGCCGCGTGAGCGCCCTCGACGCGGCATCCGGCGCGGAACTGTGGTCCTACACCGGCGGCCAGCGATTCTACGGCGGTCCCGGCGTCAGCGGGAACCGCATGGTGATCGGCGATGTCGGCGGCGCCGTGATCGCGCTGGATGTGCGCGACGGCAGTGAGCTCTGGCGTCACGCGACCGGCGACTGGGTCTACGGCTCGCCGGCGATCGCGGACGGCCGCGTCTTCATCGGTTCGTACGACGGGCGGTTCCAGGCCCTGCGCCTCGAGGACGGCGGGCTGGTCTGGAGCCACGACGCCGGCGGGCGCATCTCCGGCTCGGCCACGGTGGTCGACGGCACCGTCTACACCTCGATCCTGTACCGCCCGGGCCAGCCCCGCAAGACGTGGGGGCTCGACGTGAGAAACGGCGCCGTGCGCTGGCAGATCTCCGACGGGCGCTACTCGCCGGTCGTCGGCGCCGGCGCCACGCTGTATGTCGTGGGCACCAACCTGCTCCGTGCCTATCGCCCCGGCCCGTAGGCGCCTCCTCACCGCGGTCGCGGTGATCGTGGCGCTGCTGATCGCCGCCGGCGGGGTGCTGGGCGTCGGGCTGATGCGCGGCTGGTTCGACTCGGGCACCGTCGAGGGCACCACCGAGGGCTTCGAGCCGGAGGCCGCGCCGCAGGTCTCCGAGGAGCCCGGATCGTGGCCCGAATACGGATACAACCCCGAGCGGACGCGGGCGAACACCGCCCTCACCGGCCTGCGCCCGCCGTACCGGCGCGTGTGGGCGTACGACGCCGGCTCCCTGGTGGAGTTCTCGCCGGTGCTCGCCGACGGGCGCGCGATCTTCGGCACCAACCACAAGCGCGCGGTCGCGCTCGACCTCGAGACCGGCCGCGAGTTGTGGAGCCACACGCTGCGCGGGCGCATCGCCTCGTCGCCGGCCATCGCGGGGGATCTGGCGATCTTCACCAGCATCCGCGGCGAGGTGATCGCGTTCGACGCCGCGACGGGGCGCCGCGTGTGGGAACGGCGCTTCGGCGCCGCCATCGAGTCGTCGCCGCTGGTGATCGGCGAGTCCTTCTACATCGGCACCCTCTCCGGGCGCGTGCTGCGCATGGCCGTCGCCAACGGGCGCATCCAGTGGAGCGCGCAGGCGAAGGGCGATGTGAAGTCGAGCCTCGCCCGCGCCGGCGCCAACGTGGTCGTCGGCGACTACGGCGGGCACATCAATGCGTTCCGCATGAGCGACGGCGCCCTCGTGTGGCAGCGCGAGAGCCCCGGCACCCGGTTGAGCGGCGCGGGGCGTTTCTACGCCGGCCCGGCCGTCGCCTACGGGCGCATCTACCTGGGGAACATCAACGGGCGCATGCTCGCGATGGACGCCGACACGGGGCGCACGGCCTGGGTGCGCGTTTTCGACGACTACATCTACGCCAGCGCGGCGATCGCCGACCGCCTGGTCTACGTCGGCAGCTACGACACGCGCTTCTACGCCCTGGACGCCGTCACCGGCCGGGTGCGCTGGGCGTTCGACGCCGGTGAGCGCATCTCCGGTTCGGCGACGGTGATCGGCGATGTCGTCTACGTGTCGACGATCGCGCGGAACCCGCCGGACGGGCGCACCTTCATGCTCGACGCCCGCACGGGCCGCCGGCTCGCGACGTTCCCCGACGGACGCTACTCGCCGGCGGTCGCGGCAGATGAGGACCTGCTGGTGCTGACCGGGGTGAACACGGTCTACGGCCTGCGCCCGCGGTGACCGCGACACGCCTGGCGCGCGCGGCGGCCATCGTCGCGCTGTTCGGCCTGCTCTCACGCCTGCTGGGCTTCGGACGCGAGATCGTCCTCGCGGGCGCGTACGGCACCTCGGCGGCGGCCGACGCGTTCGTGAACGGCCTGCTGATCGTGAACTCGGTCGCCGCCATCCTGCTGTACACGCTCGTGACGCTCATCATCCCGACCTTCCAGGGCGAGCGCGCGAAGCACGGCGAGGCGAGCGCGTGGCGCCTGATCGTGGCGATCGCGGTCTGGACCGGCGCGGTCCTCGTCGTCCTGAGCTCGCTCGCGGCCCTCTGGCCCGAGGCGCTCGCGGCCCTTTTCAACCTCGACCCGGCGCGCGAGCAGCAGACCGCCGACCTGATCCGCATCATGGCGCCGGCGGTCGCCCTGCAGGGATTCTCCGCGCTCTTCACCGCGATGCTGCAGATCCACGGCCGTTTCGCGGGGCCGGCGGCGGTGGGGGTGGCGTTCAACCTCGGGATCATCGCCGCCGTGCTGGTCGGGCAGCCGCTCATCGGCATCGAGGCCGCCGCGTGGGGCGTCACGCTGGGCGCCACCCTGCAGGTGGTCCTGCAGCTGCCCCAGTTCTGGCGCCTGCTGCGCGGGGCGGGCGTCGGCCTCGCGTTCCGCCACCCGCGGCTCGGCGTGGTCGGCGTGCTCGCACTTCCCGTGCTGGCCGCCTCCCTGCTGCAGCAGATCAACAGCTTCACCGACAAGTTCTTCGCCGCGACCCAGGAGGCCGGGGAGGTCGCGGCGCTCAACTTCGCGGCGGCCCTCGGCCAGGCGCCGCGCGCGGCGCTGCTGCTGCCCCTGATGACGCCGCTCTTCCCGCTGATCGCGAAGCTGATGTCCGAGGGGCGCCGCGACGACGCCCTCGCCGCGTTCCGCCGGGTGGGTGGGCTGCTGGCCGTGGTGGCCGTGCCGATGACGGTGATCCTCGCGGTCAACGCCCAGGAGGTGGCCCAGCTCGCGTTCAAGCGCGGCGCGTGCGGTGATGATTGCGTCGACCGCATCTGGCCGCCGCTGGTCTTCTTCGCGCTGGCGCTGTGGCCCTCGTTCCTGAACCTGCTCCTCAACCGCACCCTCGCCGCCGGCAACCACCAGCGGAACATCCTCTGGACCACCGCGGTGATGGTCGCCCTGACCATCGGGCTGGACATCGTGCTGATCGGCCCGATGGGGATCTCCGGGCTGGCCCTCGCGACGGGGATCGCGGTCGTGGTGAACACGGCGATGCTCCTGGCGCTGGCGCGCCACCACTATCCGATGATCGGGCTGCGGGGCTTCGCGCGGCGCCAGGGGCGTGTCGCCGTGGCCGGCCTGGTCGCGGCGGTCGCCGCGCTGGCGCTCGAGTTCGCGGTCCCCGCCGAGGGGCTGTCGTCGTGGGTGGTCCTGCCCCTGTTCGCGCTCAAGGCGCTCGTCGTCGCGGGGGTCTTCCTGGGCGCCGCCCGGGTCCTCGCCGCGACGGAGCTGCGGGAGGGCGTGGGGGCGGTCCGCGCGCTGGCGGGTGGGCGAGGCGGGAAGTAGGGTCACCGGCATGCCCACATCAGTCGTCACCGGCGGAGCCGGTTTCCTCGGCTCGCATCTGTGCGAGCGCCTGCTCAACGAAGGCCACCGGGTCATCTGCGTCGACAACCTCGAGACCGGGACCCTCGAGAACATCGAGCACCTGCGCACACCCGATTTCGTCTTCTCCCAGCACGACATCATCGAGCACCTCGATGTGGGGGAACCGGTCGACTACGTGTTCCACCTGGCCTCGCCGGCGAGCCCCATCGACTACCTGCGCCTGCCGCTGCACACGCTCAAGGTGGGCTCCTATGGCACCCACAACGCCCTCGGGCTGGCCAAACGCCACCGGGCGCGCTTCCTTTTGGCCTCCACCAGCGAGGTGTACGGCGACCCGAAGGTGCATCCCCAGACCGAGGACTACTGGGGTCATGTCAACCCGATCGGCCCGCGCGGGGTCTACGACGAGGCCAAGCGCTACGCCGAGGCCCTCACGATGGCCTACCATCGCCAGCAGGGGCTCGACACGCACATCGTGCGCATCTTCAACACCTACGGCCCGCGGATGCGCCCCCACGACGGGCGCGCCATCCCCACCTTCGTGCGCCAGGCGCTGGAGAACACGCCGATCACCGTGTTCGGGGACGGCGGACAGACCCGCTCCTTCTGTTATGTCAGCGACCTCATCGACGGCTTCCTGCGCCTGATCGACAGCGACTACCACCTGCCGGTGAACATCGGCAACCCGTCCGAGTTCACCATCCTCGAGCTCGCCGAGGTGGTGCTGCGGCTCACCGGCAGCTCATCCCAGGTGATCTATGAGGCGCTGCCCCAGGACGACCCGATGGTGCGCCGCCCCGACATCTCCCTGGCCAAGGAGCTGCTGGGCTGGGAGCCGACCGTGGAGCTCGAGGAGGGCCTGCGCAACACGCTGGCGTCCCTCGGCCGCCTGGAGAGCGTCGGGAAGTGACACCCGAGGCGGCGGTCCGTGCCCGCGGGCTGCGCAAGCACTATGGGCAGATGGCGGCGGTCGACGGCATCGACTTCGCCATCCGCCCGGGTGAATGCTTCGGGTTCCTCGGCCCCAACGGGGCGGGCAAGACGACCACGATGCGCATGCTCTCCTGCCTCGCGCGACGGGATGGCGGCGAGCTGGAGGTGCTGGGCCTCGATCCCGACGAGTCCCCGCGCGAGCTGAAGCGCCAGATGGGGGTGGTGGCTCAGGAGACCACCCTCGACATGGAGCTGACCGTGCGCGAGAACCTCGTCGTGTGGGCGCGGTACTTCGACATCACCGGAGCCGAAGCCGGGCGGCGCGCCGACGACCTGCTGCGCCTGATGGCGCTCTCCGACCGCGCCGGTGACCCGGTGCTGCGCCTCTCGGGGGGCATGCAGCGTCGCCTCCAGATCAGCCGCGCCCTGATCAACCGGCCGCGCCTCGTGCTGCTGGACGAGCCGACCACCGGGCTCGACCCCCAGGCGCGGCACGCGGTGTGGGAGCGCCTGCGGACATTGCGCGACGAGGGGGTGACCCTGGTGCTGACCACCCACTACATGGACGAGGCCGCGCGCCTCTGCGATCGCCTGGTCATCATCGACCACGGGCGGATCGTGCGGGAGGGGACGCCCGCCGGGCTGATCGCCACCGAGGTGGGCCGCGAGGTGCTGGAGGTGCGCGTCGCACCGTCCGACGCCGATGCGCTCGTGTGGGCGGTCGCCGGCCATGTCCGCGACCACCAGGTGCACAACGACCTGCTGGTGCTGTTCACCGACGACGCGGCGGCGACCGAGCACGCCGCGCGCGCCAGCGGTATCCCCCACGCCCGTCAGACCGCCCGGGCCGCGGGCCTGGAAGACGTCTTCCTGCGACTGACAGGACGCGTCCTCAGAGACTGAGATCGGGGGTGCCGCATGCGCACAAGCACGAACGTTTCGCGCGCGGACAGGCCCAGGCGTGCCGCGCGCGGACAGAATCTCTCGGTAGCGGGACCAGGGCGCGAGTCGAGAGTGCGACCAGCGTCGGCCCGCCTCTGGCGGGCGGGCTCGACGCCATCCGCTCACTGCCGTGAGCGGATGCATCTGCAGGCACCGGCTCCCTTGCGGTCGCCGGGGCTGGCCTGCGAGACCGGCC
>JBKHVQ010000304.1:0-3966 GCA_046569985.1 Thermoleophilia bacterium
GTCGACGAGCGGCGCCGCCTCGGCGGGACCTGCGGCACCCGACCAGGAGGGCCTGTTCCCGCGCCGCATGTCGCCCAGCAGCGTGAACTGGCTGACGCAGAGCACCGCGCGCCCGGGGTCGGCCCCGACCGGCGCGTCGAAGTGGCGGCCGTCGGCGTCGAACAGCCGCAGGCGCGCGGTCTTGGCGGCCAGCCGCCGTGCCCGTTGCGCGTCGTCCCCCGTCGCGACCGCGACGAGCGCGAGCAGGCCGGGGCCGATGGCCGCGACCTCGCGGCCACCGACCTCGACCCGCGCCCACGAGACCCGCTGAAGCACCACGCGCACCCGGCGATCCTAGCGGCGGCCGCGCGCGATCCGGCGTCGCCCGCGGGGATACGATGTGCATGTGCCCGCCGACCCGCGCACCACCATCGACGACGCCCTCCGCGAGATCGGCGTCGCCGCCCGGCGGGGCGGACCGGGGACCTGGCGGGTCGATGTGCCCTGCGTGGACCGCCGCTCGATCGCGGTCGGCCTGGCCGCCGACGAGCGCACCCTTCGTATGCAGGCCTTCATGATGCGGGCACCCGATCGTCGCCACGACGAGGTGCACCGGCGCCTGCTGCGCAAGAACCTCGACATGAAGGCGACCGGCCCGTGGCGGTTCGCCATCGACGACCACGGCGATGTCTACGCGATCGCGGACGTCCCGCTGGCCGGGCTGGACGCGGAGGGCCTGGACGGCCTGCTCGGGGTGCTGTCGGCCTTGGTGGACGCCACGTGGGCGGGCTTGGTGCGCACCGGCTTCGTGGTGCCGGAGAAGCCGGAGGCCAACGGGCGCCCGAAGCCGGTCCCGCCCTCCTGAGCGGGGCGGGCCGGGCGAACCGATCCTAGAGGGCGCCCTCGCGCAGGCCGAGGCGGTATGTACGGGCGAGCCGGTAGTGGAGGTCCGCCTTGGGGTCACCGAGGCGCTCGCGCGACCGGGCGAGGCCATAGTGGGCGTAGCCGTCGGTGGGGTCGAGTTCGACCGCCACGGCGAACTCGTCGGCGGCCTTGCGGTATGCGCGCGACGACAGGTACGCGCGCCCGAGGGCCTCCCTGATGGAGCTCTTGTCGGGCTCCAGCGTGCGGGCGCGCTGCAACGCCACGCCCGCCTGGTGGTACTGGCGCGTGTCGAGCAGCCACATCCCTTCGCGAAAGGCCTCGTAGGCCTCGACCCGTGATTCGTCCATGGCGGCACGGTAGCGCGCCGGGCCGCCCGCGCGACCGGTGGGGCGATCAGCGCGCCAGCAGGGCCTCCGCGGCGTCGAGGATCCGGCCCGCGCAGGCGTCCTTGCCCATGCGCGCGAGGGCCTGTTCGCCGGCCGCGCCGATGATGGTGATCTCGTTCTCGTCGCTGCCGAACCCGATGCCGGGCGCCGACACGTCATTGTGGACGATGAGGTCGATGCCCTTGCGGACGCGTTTCGCGCGGGCGCGCTCGCGGCCCTCCGGGCCGTGCTCCGCGGCGAAGCCGACGATCACCTGCCCGTCGGTGCGGCGGGAGGCGAGGTCGGCGAGGATGTCCGCGGTGGCCACCAGGTCCAGTTCCATGCCCGCGCGGCCGCTCTTGTCGATCTTGCCGGGATGCATCTCGGCGGGCCGGAAGTCGGCGACCGCGGCGGCCATCACCAGCAGGTCGCAGCCCGGGAAGTGCTCCAGGGCAGCCGCATGCTGGTCGGCCGCCGGGGGCGCGTCGACATAACGGATGTCGGGGTGCCGCGGCAGGTCGACGTTCGCGGCGAGCACGGTGACCTCGGCTCCCCGCCGGCGCGCCGCCTCGGCGACCGCCCACCCCATCCTGCCGCTGGAGCGGTTGCCCAGGTAGCGCACGGGGTCCAGCGGCTCCCGCGTGCCGCCGGCGCTGATCAGGACGCGCAGGCCGGACAGGGTGCCGCTGGCGCGCAGCACCTCGTCGATCGCATCGGCGATCACGACAGGCTCGGCGAGCCGGCCGACGCCGACCTCGCCGTCGGCCAGCAGGCCGGAGCCCGGCTCGACCATGTGCACCCCGCGCGCCCGCAGCACGCCCAGGTTGTGCTCGGTGGCCGGGTGCAGGTACATCCGCGTGTTCATGGCGGGTGCCATGAGGACCGGCCCGTCGAACGCGAGGTGGACGGCGCTCAGCAGCCCGTCGCCGAGCCCGGCGGCGCAGCGGGCGATCGTGTTGGCCGAGGCGGGCACGATCGCGAGGATGTCCGCGGCGCGCGCCAGATCGAGATGCTCGTAGTTCGGGCGCTCATCGCGGCCGAACATCGCCACGCCGACCGTCCGGCCGGACAGCGCGGCGAACGTGGCCGGCCCGACAAAACGCGTGGCGGCGTGGGTCATCACCACCGTCACCCCGTGGCCGCGCCGCTGCAGGATGCGCAGGACGTCGATCGCCTTGTAGGCGGCGATGCCGCCCGACACGCCCAGCAGGACCTCAGCCATCGCAGGGCTCCTTCGCGCCGCATGCGCGCGCGATCTCGCGCGCGAGCCGGACCGTGGCCTCGGCGCGGTCGTCGTTGACGATCACACAGTCGAACTCGTCGCGCGCCCGCAGCTCGATCTTGCTGGTGCGCATGCGCTCGGCGATGTCGGCGGGGTCGTCGGTACCGCGCTCCTCGAGGCGACGGGCCAGTTCCTCCACCGAGGGCGGCGCGATGAACACGGCGAGCGCGCCGGGGATGCAGGAGCGCACGGCGCGGGCGCCGCGCAGCTCGATCTCGACCAGCGGGGCCCGCCCCGACGCGAGGATGCGGTCGATCTCTGAGCGGAGCGTGCCGTAGCGATTGCCGGCGTAGCTCACATGCTCCAGGAAGTCGCCGGCCGCCGCGCGCCGGACGAACTCGCTCTCGTCGAGGAAATGGTAGTGCAGTCCGTCGACCTCGCCGGGCCTTCGGCGGCGCGTCGTGGCGGAGATCGCCGTCTCGATCCACGGGAAGCACGGCAGGACGCCCTGGATGAGGGTGCCCTTCCCGGCACCGGAGGGTCCCGAGACGATGATGACCCGGGGCTCTACGGCTACCGGTGCAGGACCTCGAGGAGTTCCGCGCGCTGGCGCTCGGACAGCCCCCCGATCGTTTTGCCCTGGGAGATCCGACATGTGTTCAGGAAGCGGGTCGCCTTGACCTTGCCGTACTTCGGTACGGCCATGAGCATGTCGAAGACCTTGGCGGTCAGCACGAAGTCCGGCGGGTCGGCGATCACCTGGGTGATCGACGTCGCCCCGCTCTTCAGGTCGCGCTTGAGCTGCGCCCGCTGCGAGCGGATCGTGTTGGCGCGCCGCAGGGCGTCCATCCGCTGATCGAGCGAGCGCTCCGGTGCCTGCGAGCTGGCCTTGGGCTGGGCGGTCGCCATGTCTGGGCATTCTAGGTTCGGCCGCCTCCCGTTGACAACCCTATCCGGCGGTCCGTACCCCACGAATTGCAGGGTTAATGCGGTTCGCACCTCCCCGGCTCGCTCACCCTGACCTAGAGGGTGAGTCCCCCTCCCGGCCGCGCCGGGGCCGGGAGGGGGACCGGTTCAGACCCCCGCGGGTGCCCCTCCGGAGGGCACCAGATCCTGCAGGGCGCGCGGATGCGCGCCCCCGCCGTCGGCGATGGCGAGCGCGGCGGCGCGGGCCGCCTCGATGGTCGTGATGTACGGGATGTTGGCCCGGATGGCCGCCGCGCGGATCTCGAAGCCGTCCGTCCGCGCGCCGGAGCCGCCGCGGGGCGTGTTGATCACCAGGTCGACCTCGCCGGCCCGGATCAGCTCGCCCACGTTCGGCGAGCCCTCGGAGATCTTGCGGACCTCGCGCACCGGCAGCCCGGCAGCGGAGAGCGCCCGGGCGGTGCCCGAGGTGGCGATCAGCCCCAGGCCGGCGCGGGAGAGGGCCCCGGCGACCGCGACCGCCTGCGGCTTGTCGGCGTCGCGCGCCGAGATGAAGACGTTCCCGCTGTGCGGCAGGGCCTGCCCCGCGCC
>JBKHVQ010000305.1:0-3423 GCA_046569985.1 Thermoleophilia bacterium
CCACGTGCGCACCCCGGGCGGACACCGGCGGTTCGACGTCGACCAGCTGGTCGAGTGGCTCGCCGAGCGGGGCGGATCACCGCCGGCCCCGGTCTCGCGGCCACATGAGCTCGTTCCCACCCGCGTCGACGCCATCCCCGAGATCGCGAGCGCGCTGCGCGACTCGGTCGACACGGTGACCGCGGTCTTCGAGGAGCAGATCCGCCGCTCACGGCCCGCCGGCGCCCGCATGTCCGCGGGCCGGAGCGCCCGGATCGCGGATTCGCTCACCTGCCTGGCCGACGGCCTCGAGACCGGGGATCTGGGCGGCTGCTACCGCGACGCCGAGTGGGAGGGCTTCCGCCAGGGCGCCGCGGGTCAGCCCGGCGACGCCGCGGTGATGGAGGCGCTCGCGCTGCGCGCGGCGGTCGATCGCGTGCTGGCGCCCCGGCTGCAGTCCGAGCCGGCGGTGCGCCGCGCGCTCGAGCGGGCCCTCGACCGGATGGCCGTGCGCGTCGCCGCGGGCTACGCCGACGGGGTGCGGTGCCGTCTGCGTTCGACGGTCGAGTAGCCGCCGTGACCCCTCCGACCACGACCGGATCGCGCCGGGCCGACGGAAGCTGGCTCCCGGTGTCCGCCGCCGCCCGGGCCCTCGGCGTCAGCTCGAGCACCCTCCGGCTCTGGGCGAGCGAGGGCCGCGTGCCCCACGTGCGGACCGCGGGCGGCCACCGTCGCTTCGACCCCGAGGCCCTGCGCCAATGGCTGGCGCGTCAACCGGCACGGGGATCGCGGCCGATGCGGCGCGCCGCCGTGCAGATCACGCCCTCGCCGATGATCGCCGCCACCCTGCGCGCCCGCGTCGAGCGCATCGCCGAGATCGTCGAGGCGCTCGTCGAGGGGCCGGCCGAGGTCGCCTACCGGCGCCTGACGCCCCCCGAGCGGGCCGCGGTCGTGCGGTCGTGGATCGATCTGGTCGCAGACGCATTCGAGTCGGGCAGCCTCGCGGACGGCCTGGAGCGCGCGGAGTCGTACGGGCGCGGCCACGGCCTCGCGGGGTCGTCGGCGGAGGTCACGCTGGGAGGCAGCCTGGCGCTCGAGCGGGCGATGGAACGCGCCCTCGCCGAGGGCGAGGCCCCCCTCTCGCAGGAACAGCGCATCGAGGCGGCGACCGCGATGGGCCAGCTCACCGTGCGGGTCGCGACCGCCTGGGCCGCGGCGGTCGCCGGGCGTGGCGGCCGCGCCCCGGGCTGACCGGCCCCGCCCCGCTCACGCGACGGCCGGCGCCGGGACGCGGAAACGGTCGATCACCACGCCGTCGTGCCTGATCGCCGTCACCGCGACCGCCGACCGGGTCACGGTGACCGACAGGAAGTGATGCACGGGGCGGCACGTGCGCAGTCCGGCGACCGGGATCAGGCAGGGGTACACCGGCGCGCCGCCGCCACCGGACGTGAGGATGGTGAGCCCGTCGCGCTCGATCCGCTCGTAGTGGTGATTGTGTCCCTGCAGCACCAGGGCGACCCGGCCGCGGCGCAGCAGCGGCGCCCACAGGCGGTACAGCGACTCGTCGGCCCGGTGGGACCCGGCCGTGGCGATGGGATGGTGGAACACGGCGATGCGCGGGCGCGTGCCGCCCGGCCGGGTCTCGCGGCGCAGGAAGCGCATCTGCGCGGGATCGTCGGGGGCGTTGGAGTCGAGCACGATCACCCGCGCCGGCCCCGCGGTGAACGCGTAGTGGCGTCGCGGCGCGCCGAGCACCGCGGCGGTGTCGCCGCCCCCGAGGTCGTGGTTGCCCCAGGCCGCGCGATAGGGGATGCGCGCCAGCAGGATGCAGCGCTCGGGCGCGGAGAAGTTCTCTCGCGTCGCGACACCGTCGGGGTCGTAGAAGTTGTCGCCGGTGGTGACGACGGCCGCGAAACGCGCGCGGCGATGCTCACCGCAGATACGCCGCGACACGGCCGCCTGGGCCTCGCCCCCGTAACCCCAGTCGCCCTTCACCGCGAGCCGGACGACCGGTGCGTCCGGGGGCACCGGGCCGGCGGCGCCGGGCACGGAGCCGGCGGCCGCGAGGACGGCGGCGGCGACCGCTGCGATCACGCCCGCGGCGACGGCCCGTCCCCCTCGCCCGCGGCACGCCGCTGCTCGTCCGCGCGCCGTCGCAGGCGCTCACGCGCAGCGTCGATCGCGGCGCCGGTGTCGTCGGGATCCAGGGAGACCCCGGGGGGTGCCGCCGGCGGGCCGGAATGCGGTGCCGAGGAGGCGCCGGGGAGCGCCGACGCCGGCCGTCGCCGGCGACGGCGCTCGCGCCAGGCCGCGAGGGCCGCACCGGCCCCGAGAGAGGTCAGCACCGAGACCACCGTGCGCTTCCACGCCGCCATGCGTCCCCCCATGTCGTCCGAGCTCATCCGCATGGTACGCGTGGGCGGAGCCGCCACCGCATCGCCCCGGGGCCGCTGGTATACTCCCGCGCCTGCCGGGGCCCGGTCGCCCCGGTGCGCTCGAGTGCCGCAACCTTCTGGAGGCCCAGGATCACCGCTTACGAGATCATGATCATCCTCAACCCCGATGCGGAAGAGGAACAGCGGCAGGAGATCCTCGACAGGGTCCAGCAGCTGATCCGCGACGGGGGCGGCGTCATCGAGCACGTCAACGACTGGGGCCGGCGGAAGATCACCTTCCCCATGGAGAAGCACCCCGACGGCCAGTACGTCGTGATCACGGGCTTCGGCGAGCCGAACTCGCTGGCCGAGATCGAGCGGGTGCTGTCCATCAACAAGACCACCGTGCTCCGCGCCCTGTTCATCCGGCTCAACAGCCGCGAGGCCGAGCGCGCGATGGCGAGCGGTGCCCCCGCGCCCGTCGACACCAACCCCGAGGGCGAGAGCCGTCCGCAGCGCGGCGGCCGTCCCGGCGGCCGCGGCGGCCGGCGCCCCCGCTAGACCGGAGAGCCCGCATGCCCGCCGACCTCAACCGCGTGACCCTGGTGGGTCGCCTGACCCGCGACCCCGAACTGCGGCAGACCGCTGGAGGCACCAGCGTCTGCTCGATCCGGCTCGCGGTGACCTCGCGGGTCAACCGCGGCGGTGAATGGGGCGACCAGAGCAACTACTTCGACGTGACCGTCTTCGGCCGCCAGGCCGAGACCGCCGAGACCTACCTCAGCAAGGGGCGGCGCATCGGGGTCGACGGGCGCCTCAGCTGGCGCGAGTGGGAGGCCAAGGACGGCACCAAGCGCCAGTCGGTCGAGGTCATCGCCAACGACCTGTTCTTCCTCGACAGCCGGGGCGACAGCGGCGAGGGCGGCGGCGGTGGCGGGTACGGCAACCGTGGATGGGGCGACGCCCCGCCGCGGGCAGGCGGAACGGGCGGCTCCGACATGCCGGTGGACACCACCGACATGACTCCCCCCGCGCCGTCCGACGATGACGACATTCCCTTCTAGGC
>JBKHVQ010000306.1:0-3718 GCA_046569985.1 Thermoleophilia bacterium
CAGGCCGCGCGCGGCGCGCCGGGCCGCGACCGGATGCGACATGTCGTGGAGCGCTTCGAAGATCGTCACGAGGTCGTAGGCCCCCACCGCCTCGACGTTTCCGGCGTCCTCGCAGCGGAAGCTCACCCGTGCCGCCACCTCCGGGTCGGCGCCGGCGAGGATGCGTTCCGCGGCCTCGATCGAGGCGCGGTCGAGGTCGATGCCGTCGGCGATCACCTTCGGATAGTCGCGCGCCATGGCCAGCGTCGAGCGGCCGAGGCCGCAGGCGACATCGGCGATGCGCGCCGGCGGGTCCGCCCGCAGGCGCTCGTGCACCTCGGGGATCGCGGGCAGCCACTCCGAGGTCAGCAGGTTGTCGAACAGCAGGCGGCTGAAGCGGGCCTGGCCCTCGTGGAGGTCCTTGCCGTACTCGGCATAGGGCACGCCGTCACCCGAGCGGAAGGCGCCGATTACCGAGTCGAGCGGCGTCGCGCAGGCCACGAACAGCTGGGCGATGGGCGCCATGAGGTCCATGGAGGCCTCATCCCGCAGGACGGGGACGTGGGCCTCGGGGAGGGCGTAGCGGCGCTGGTCGTCGGACGCTTCGGGATTCTCGGTCGACAGGAATCCGCTGAGCGCCTGCTGCTCGAGCCACTCGCGGGCGTATCGCGGGTGGATTCCCGCGCGCGCCGCGATCTCCCCCGCGGTGCCGGGACCGCCGTCGGCGAGTGCCCGGTACAGGCCGAGCCGGTCGCCGATGTACACGCAGAGCAGGTCGAACCCTCCCAGCGCCGCGCCGAACAGGCGCTCGACGAGCGCCGTGGTCGCGGTCGCGTCGTCGCCACTCATGTCCACTCCTCCCCACGGGCGATGTCTGTCTCCCGACGCTATTCGCGCGTGCGGGGCGCTGTCGAGCGTCCGTGGTCTTCGCATAGAGTCGCGCGCACGTCGTCGTCCCGGGGAGATGAAACATGCCCGTCGAGCTCATTCCGTTGTGCACGCTGACCGCGGTCGTGAGGCCGCCGGTCATGGTGGGGGAGGGGCCCGCCGGCACCCGCATGATCATCGAGGTGGAGCGGGTCCGCATCGAGGGGGAGCGGCTCGCCGGCGAGGGCGAGGGCGGCCCCGCGGGCGACTGGGTGGTGATCGGGCCCGGCGGCGTGGCGACGCTCGATGTGCGTTTCACGTTCACCACCGGTGACGGCGCGGTGATCTTCGTCCAGTACGGCGGGCGCATGGACACCACCCCGCCCCGCGAGGAGCGGATCATCCATGTGGCGCCGCGCTTCGAGACCTCCGACCCGCGCTACGCCTGGCTGAACCGCGTGCAGGCCGTCGGCAGGGGCGGGTTCACGCCCGAGGGGGTCGTCTACGAGTGGTACGAGGTGGCATAGCCGCCCGCGTCGCCCCGGCCCGGACGCGGGCCGGGGCTCAGTCGCCGGAGGCGCCCTCCAGGACGTCGCGGAGGTGCTCGAGGCCGGCGGTCATCACGCCGGCGAGGCGCGCCTCGATGTCGTAGCCCTCGACCTCCGAGGTCGCGGTCTGGCGCCAGTGGATCAGCGATCCGCGCTCGTGCGGGGTCACCCAGATCGTCGCGCGGGGACTCGTGAGGCCCGGGATCCCGGAGAGCACCTCGTACGAATAGGACAAGCCGGGGTCGTCGCGGTCGACCAGGCGCTCGACGATTTGCGCCCCGTTGGCCATCTCGACCGTTCGCACGTCGTCCTCGACCTCCGTCTTCACCACCGGCCCGAACCATTCGTGCACGCGGGCCGGGTCGCCCGCCAGCGCCCACACCTCGTGCGGGGGGGCCGCCACCTCGACGCTCACCGTGAAGTCGTTCGCCATCGTCATCCTCCTCGCCGGTCTCCGCCCACAGCGTACGGGCACGCGGTGGCCAGCGGGTAAGCTGGCCGCATGGTCCAGTCCGCTGACGACATCGTCGCCCTGCTCGATCCCCTCCGCGCCGAGGAGGGGCCGGCGGGCCCCTACACCCAGGTCCCCGCCGAGAGTTACCTGCGCATGAGCCACGACGGGCTGCGCCAGGTGCATGCGCGCCAGACGGCCGAGCGTCCCGACGCCGCGGCGACGTTCACCCGGTCGGGGAGCCACCTGCACCTGTGGACCCGCCGGGGTCCCGACGACGCTCCGTGGGTCGCCGTGGTGACCAGCGTCAGCCGTCCGGACCGCATCGCTCTGAACGCCGGTTATCGCGTGCTCGCGGCCGACGCCGACGAGGCCGCCGCCCTCGCGGGCGACCCGGCGCGTGCACTCGCGACACTCGTCACGCGGCACGGTGTCTCGTACTACAGCGGCAGCAGGCGGGTGTACTTCCTGCCCGAGCACATCATCGAGATCTCCCGGCCGCTCGACCGGCTCGGACCGGCGGAGTTCCAGAAGGCGGTCGCCTTGGAGGAGCCCCCCGAGGGCGCCCAGGTGGCGGTGAACGTCGCGCTGTCGACGACATCGTCGGGGGCGACCCGCCTGTCGTGGTTCTTCGTCCTGAACCTGACCTCCTATACGGACGAGGTCGCGGCCCGCAGGCGGTAGCCTGGGCGGGTCGCCGACCGGGCGGCATGGGCAAGCGACTGATCATCTGCTGCGACGGGACCTGGAACTCCCTGGTCGGAGCCCGCGACGCGAGCGGGCTGACGAACGTCGCGCGCCTGTATCTGTCGGTACCCCCGGTCGGCGCGGACGGCGTCCGCCAGGTGGTCCGGTATGTGCCCGGCGTCGGCACCGGCCCTTTGGAGCGCCTGCGCGGCGGGGTCTTCGGTTTCGGGCTGTCGCGGCGGGTGAAGGAGGCGTACCGCTTCCTGGTCGACAACTATGAACCTGGCGACGAGTTGTGGTTCTTCGGCTTCAGCCGGGGGGCGTTCACGGCGCGAAGCGCCGCCGGCTTCGTGCGCAAGTGCAGCATCCTGCGAGCAGATCAGGCCGGGCGGCTGGCGCAGGCGTACCGCCTCTACCGTGTCCGCGGACCGCGCGGGCACCCCGACGCGGAGGGCCCCCGCGCTTTTCGGGCACGCCACAGCCACCCCGGCATGCGTATCCGGTTCATCGGGGTCTGGGACACCGTGGGGGCACTCGGCTTCCCGGTTTCGCCGTGGAACCCGTTGCGCGTCCTCAACGCGCCGTGGGCCTTCCACGACACCACTCTGAGCTCGTCGGTCGACCAGGCGCGTCACGCCGTGGCCATCGACGAGCGGCGCGGGCCGTTCCGCCCGACGCTCTGGCAGCTCAGCGAGAAGTCGACGCCGATGAGTCAGACCGTCCATCAGGCGTGGTTCTGCGGCGCGCACTCGGATGTCGGCGGCGGCGTCAGGCCGCGCGACGGCGCGGGCGGGCGGGCCGCGGGCCTCTCGCAGGTCGCCTTCGCCTGGATGCTGCGCGAGGCCGAGGGGGCGGGGCTCGGCGTCGACTGGACCCTGTGCCCGTTGGAGGGGGAGGGGCTTGCGCCCCTCCCACCGTGGATGGTCGCCCGGGCACGCGAGCGCGGTCTCGGCGGGGCGGACCCGTCGTCCGCCGTTCGCGCGCTCGCCTCCCCACCGGATCCCGGCGGGCCGGTGCACGACTCGCGCCGTGGCTTCTATGCCCTCATCCCGGCGCACGACCGCGACATCCCCTATCTCGCAGAGGGTGACGACGGTGTGCCCGTGCCGTATCCGGGGCAGTGGGTCGCGGCATCGGCGCGCGACCGCGCCGGGTTGGATGGCGAGTACCGCGCGTTGTCGACGCG
>JBKHVQ010000307.1:0-1828 GCA_046569985.1 Thermoleophilia bacterium
CGGGGTGAACATCTCGGTGGGGAACCCCATCAGGTGGAACGCGGGGCCGGCGGCCAGGTCGACGTTGGGCGGGATGCCCTTGCTCGCCGCCATCGCACCGACGAGGGCGTCGTGCATCGCGAGCTCCGTGTCGCCGTCGCGCAGCGCGGCGACGGCGCCGAGCGCCTCGCGCATCGGCTCGGCGCGCGGATCGCGCAGGCGGAACACGCGGTGGCCGAAGCCGGTCACCCGGCGGCCGGCGGCCACCTCCCCCTCCAGCCACTCCGCAGCGCGCGCGGGGTCGCCCAGGGAGGACATCGTGCGCCAGACCTCCTCGTTCGCGCCGCCGTGCAGGGGCCCCCGCAGAGCGGCGAGCGCCGCGACGGCGGCGCCGTGCAGGTCGGCGCCGGTGGACATCACCGTGCGCACCGTGAACGTGGACGCGTTGAAGCCAAGTTCGGCGTAGAGGATCAGCGCGGTCTCGAGGGCGCGCACGATCCGCGCATCCGGTTCCTCCCCGAAGTACATCCACAGCAGGTTCTCGGCCAGGCCACGCGCGGGATCCGGCGGCACCGGGGGCTCGCCGTCGCGCCGCCACGCGTCGTGCGCCAGGATCGTCGGGGTCTTCGCGATCAGCCCGATCGCCGTGTCGAGGCCGCCGTCCTCCTCCCCGACCGTCGCCTCGTACTCGCCGCCCGCCGCGCTGATGACGGTGCGCAGCGTGTCGAGCGGGTGGGCGCCCTCGTTGCAGGCGCCCAGGACGTCCCACTCGGTGGGCGACAGCTCGCGCAGTTTCCGTTCGCGCTCGCAGAAGCCGGCAAGCTCGCCGGGGGTGGGCAGTTCGCCGTGCAGCAGCAGGTACGCCACCTGCTCGTAGGAGCAGCGCCGGGCGAGGTCCTGGACGGGGTAGCCGCGGTAGGTCAGGACCGACGCCGCGCCGTCCTGCTCGGAGATCGCGGTGGTGTCGGCCACGACGCCGGCGAGACCCCGGCGGACCTCACTCATCCGACGGGCCCCGGAGCCGGCACGCCATCCGGCGGCGGCGCGGGCACCGGCGGCCCGGTGGGACGCTGGAACCCGAGCTCCAGTGTCCCCGAGTGGACGAGCGGTTCGGCGTTGTCGGTGGACAGCACCATCTCTCCGGTCGTCGTCGACTCGCGCGGGTAGTTGAGGCCGGCCTGCAGCGTGTACTGGTCGAGGTTGGTGTGCCACAGCCTCAGCGCGTTGCCGCGGTCGACGGACGCGCCGGGGAACGCCTTCGCCTGGATCGTGATGACCGGTCCGGTGATCTTCACGACGATGTAGTTCGCGTCCCCGGTCTTGATCAGGCCGCCGTGCGCGATCTGCGTGATGCCGTCGCGGTACGAGCTGGTCACGGCGTGGACCTCTCCCGCCAGGTACAGGTCCACCGCGTGGCGCCTCATGAGACGCCACAGGGGCGATCCCACGCCCTTCTCGTACATCAGCCCCGAGGTGTGGCGCTCGCGCACCGGAGCGGCGATCGGGGTGTGCGCCTGCACGATGATCGTCTCGACGCCGTCCTCGTTGGCCTTCGTCAGCACGCGGTCGAGCCAGTCGAACTGCTGACGGTCGATGGAGCGGCGGACCGTCCACCGGCCCTTCCGGTAACCCCTGCGGAAGACATCGAGGGTGACGAGCTGGACGTTCGGATGCGGCCGCACCGCATAAGCGGTGCCGTTCGCCTGGCCCGGCGGCCGGTTCGCGAACCTGTGGGTGCCATCCGGTTTGGTCAGCACGTACTTCGTGTACGCGTGCTTGAAGAGGCCGAGGTTCCGGTACTTGAACTCGGAGTACCACCCCTGACCGAGGCCCCAGGGGTTGTCGCCGA
>JBKHVQ010000308.1:0-5323 GCA_046569985.1 Thermoleophilia bacterium
ACCCACATCGCCTGGGCCCCCACCTCCATGATCTGACTCTGGTCCACGGCTCAGGCCTCCGCGCTCATTGGAAGAACCCCCGCACGAGCGACTCCGAGACCAGGTGCCAGCCGTCGACCAGGACGAACAGCAGGATCTTGAAGGGCAGGGAGATGATCACCGGCGGCAGCATCACCATTCCCATGCTCATCACCGTGGAGGCGATGACCATGTCGATGATCAGGAACGGGATGAAGATGAGGAAGCCGATCTCGAAGGCCGTCTGAAGCTCGGAGAGCACGAACGCCGGGATCAGCACGCTCGTGGGGACGTCGGCGCGCGTCTCGGGCCGCTCGGCGTCGGTGAGCTCGAGGAACAGCGACAGGTCCCTCTGGTCGACCTGCTCGAACATGAAGTCGCGGATCGGCCCCTCGGCGGCCTTCACGGCCTGCGCCTCGGTGATCTCGCCGTTCATGAGCGGCTGCACGGCCTCGTCGTTGATCTGGCCGAGGGTCGGCGCCATCACGAAGAGGCTGAGGAAGACCGCGATGCCCACGAGCACCTGGGTGGGCGGCGTGGTGGGCGTGCCGAGCGCGTTGCGCAGGAAGCCGAGCACCACGATGATCCGCGTGAAGCTGGTCATCATGATCAGGATCGACGGCGCCAGGGTCAGCACCGTCAGCAGCACCAGGAGCTGCAGGGCCGTCCCCGCCCCGTTCTGGTCGCCGTCGAGCGTCAGGTTGATGCCGGCCTGCGCACCGGCGATCGCCGGTGCCAGCAGCGCCAGCGCGATCGTGAGGACGGGCGTGATGTAGAGGACGCGGCGCATCCAGCGGCGGCGGCGGGTCGGCGCCGAGCGCGGCATCGCCGCGATGATGCGCTCGCGCAGATCGAGTGCGGGCGCGGTCTGCATCAGCGGCACGCGGCCCGGGGGGACGAGGTCGCGCACGCTCAGCCGCGGACCGTCATCGCGCGGACCTTCTCGATCATCGACGCCGGCGCGCCGGTGGTCTCCATCGCGCGGGCGCGGGCCACGGCGCCGGGGCCGCCGTCGTCGGGCCCCACCGCCCGCATGATCGCCGCGGCCGTCTCGGCGTCGAGGTTCGCGACGGCCTGGACGGCGTGATCGGTGGCCCCGACGAGCACGACCTGGTTCGCCACGCGGACGATGTGCAGCGCGCGGCCGGGGCCGAGCGGGGTCGTCGCGAGCACCGAGATCAGTCCGGCGCCGGTCTCGCCGAGGGCGGGGTAGCGGCCGCGCTGGATGCGCTTGAGCAGGTACCAGACGCCCAGGATCAGCGCGACGACGACCAGCAGCCCGAGCAGGAGCCGCAACGCCGTGCCGCCGAGGTCGCCGCCGCCCACCGACACGGGGCTCGATGAGCCCTCGGGGATGGGGAGCGACTCCGGATCGGGCGCCGTGGTGGACGCCTTCGCGGTCGCGGCGGCCGCCGGGGCGGTCGTCGCCGCGGTGCCCGGCTGTGCCGGGGCCGGGGGCGCGAGGAGCGCCGCGGCCAGCGCGACGACCAGCGCTCCGAGCGCGATGAGGGTGTGGGGGCGCATCCTGCGCCGCGGGTGGGTCGGCGATCCGTGCCTGGTCAGGAGAGAGGTGACCATGGCGGGGTGTGCGGGCTCGTGGCCCGCCACGACGCTGTGCCTTAGGCCAGCGCCTTCTGGACGGCCTCGAGGACCCTGTCCGGCTGGAAGGGCTTCACGATGAAGTCCTTGGCGCCGGCCTGGATGCTCTCGATCACCATCGACTGCTGGCCCATCGCCGAGCACATCACGACGCGCGCCGCGGGGTCGTGCCCGCGGATCTCCTTGAGGGCGGTCAGGCCGTCCATCTCGGGCATCGTGATGTCCATGGTGGTGAGGTCGGGCTTGAGCTCGACGTACTTGCTCACCGCCACCGTGCCGTTCTCGGCCTCGCCGACGATGTCGTAGCCGGCCTCGGTGAGGATGTTCTTGATCATCATCCGCATGAACGCGGCGTCATCGGCGATCAGCACACTCGGCATGGCGGTCCTCTGCTCGGAAGGGTGTTCGTGAAGCTGTTGCGATCATCGGCATCGGGGGCCCGGGTATGAGCGTCGACGACGCCGGTTCCGCGGCCCTCTCGCCGCGGTCAGGCCTCAGCGGCGACCCCCCGCAGCCGGGTGGCGGGGTGCGCGACCTCGGTGATGCGGACGCCGAACTCCTCGTTGATCACCACGACCTCTCCGCGGGCGATCTGCTTGCCGTTGACCAGCACGTCCACCGGCTCGCCGGCGATGCGATCCAGCTCGATGATCGAGCCGGGGGCGAGGTCGAGGACCTCGCGGATGCGCATCCTGGTGCGCCCGAGCTCGACGGTGACCTGCAGGGGGACGTCCAGGAGGAGCGCCATGTCGCCGGCCGGCGGCGCGGGCACGGCATCGCCCAGGGACGGGAAGTTGACCGGCTGCGCCACCGGCGGCGGGACCGCCGACACCGATGACTCCGGGGCGGGCGTCGCGCCCGCGGCCGCGGGCGGAACTGGCGGAGCCGCGGTGGCCTGCGCGGGGGGCGTGCCGGCGGCGGGCTCCGGTACGACGGCGGGATCCGCCTCGCCGGCGGGTTCCGCGGCGGCGGGCTCCGCGGAACCGGAGGCCCCCGACACGAGCGCCGAGACCAGCGCGGAGGCGAACGGCACGGGCATCAGCTGCATGAGTGCCGTGTCGATAAGGTCGCCGACGCGCAGCTGGAACTGCACGCGCACCAGGGCCATCCCCTCGGGAAGGCCGAGGGCGTCGTCGGCGTCGCTCGGATCGAGGACGCGCACACGCGGCGCGGTGATGTCGACGCGGATGCCGAGCATCTCGGCCATCGCCGTGGATGCGCTGCCCATCATCTGGTTCATCGCCTCGGACACGGCCGAGAGCTGCAGCTCGTCGAGGGTGTCGCTCCCCGAGCCCGGGGGCCGGCCCATCATCAGGTCGGCGACGACACCCGCCTCGCGGTTGCCGAGGATCAGCACGTTCTGGCCGCTCAGGCCCTCGGTGAAGTCGATGAAGGTCACCGTCGCGGGGCGGCTGATGCCGGCGCGCACGGTGTTCGCGTCGACGATGTCCACGCCGGGGGTCGTGATCGACACCGGGTGCCCGAGCAGGGCGCTCAGCACCGTCGCGGCGCTCGACATGCAGATGTTGCCGACCTCGCCGATCGCGTCGCGCTCGGCGGCACCGAGGTCGTCCTGCGCGGCGGACGCAGGCGGCTCGGCCGCCGCGCCGGGCGCGGCCTCCTGCCCGTCGCCGTCGGAACCGCCGGCGAGGAGGGCGTCGATCTCGTCCTGGGACAGGCTCCCGGTCATTCTGATGTCCTTTCGGGGTCGTCGATCACGCCGGTGATCTGGACGGCGGAGCGCCGCCCCTTGGTACCCGCCTGGGCGAGGAAGGCGACCCGGCGGCCGACGCGTACCGCGACGTCGCCGCCGGGGGCGGTGGTCAGCGGGATCACGTCGCCGGTGGAGAGGGCGAGGAGGTCGGCGACCTTCAGTTCGACGCCGCCGAGTTCGGCGGCGACGGGCACGCTCACCTCGGACAGCCGCTCGGCGATGTCCTCGCGCGTCTCCGGGGAGGGAACCCCGGCGGCCGTGGAGAGGTAGCTCTGGGCGGTGAGACGCCCGATGACCGGCTCGAGGACGATGTACGGCACGCACAGCGCGAGGGTCCCCGACGACTTCCCGATGTGGATCTCGAAGCTGATCAGCACGACCATGTCCGAGTGCGGGGCCACCTGGGCGAACTGCGGGTTCATCTCCGTCGCGACCGGGCGCATGCGCACCGGCGCGACGTTCGACCACGCCTCGGAGAAGGCGCCGACGAGCACGTCGGTGAGGTTGCCGGTGAGAGCCAGCTCGATCTCCGTCAGCTCGCGCAACCGCGGCCGGTGGGTGCCGGGGCCGCCGACCAGGCGGTCGATGATCGAGAAGATGATCGGGAGGTCGACATTCAGGACCGCGTTGCCCTCCAGCGGCTCCATCGTGACGATGTTGATCAGGCTCGGCGTCGGCATCGAGTTGACGAATTCGCCGTACGCCATCTGGTCGGCGGACGCGGTCTCCACCTCGACCACGGTGCGCAGCAGCGCCGAGAGCTGGGTCTGCGCCGTGCGGCAGAAGACCTCGTGCATCATCCGCAGGGTGCGCAGCTGATCCTTCGAGAACTTGCTCGGCCGAGTGAAGTCGAACGGGCGCACGCTCGGGGCGTCGACATCCTCACGGATCTCCGCCGCGTCGACGTCGCCGCTGGAGATCGCCGAGAGGAGCGCGTCGATCTCACTCTGGGAGAGCACGTCTGCCACGCAGGCTTCTTCGGCGCGGGACGCACGCGAGTTGAGCGGACGCGCCACAGGATCTCCCCGCCCGCACCGGGTGCCCGAGGACCAGTTACCCTCCAGGGCACCCTTGACGATGCCCGAGCCCGAGCTGTACACGACCATCCTCGGCTCCGACCCCGCGGAGATCGCCCGCGTGCGCGCGGCGGTGAGGGAGATCGCGGAGCGCGAGGGCTTCGCCGAGCGCGCCGGCGACCTGGTCCTCGCGCTGGACGAGGTGGTGGCGAACGCGCAGGAACACGGCCGCGCGCCCGTGGCCGTCCGGGCATGGAACGACGGGCGCCTGGTGGTGGAGGTGCGCGATGTCGGCGAGGGCTTCGACCGCGCGCACGTCTGGCGCACCCACCCCCCCACCCCGCTCGGCCCGCGCGGCCGGGGCCTCTGGATCGCGAGGCAACTCGCGGACCACGTGGAGATCACCGTCGACCCGAACGGCACCATGGTGCGGCTGGAGGTCTCGCCCGATCCCCACATCGGGGCGTAATCCGGGCGCTCCGCACGCGGACAAGCGTGCGGAGCGCGCGCGGATGGCCCGAAGCGCTACTGCACCGCGAAGTCCGTGTAGTAGACGTCAAGGATCCGCAGTTCGGTGCGCTTGTTCACCTGGCGCACGATCTCGCGCTTGAGACCGGTCCGGCCCGTCTCCGTGGAGAGGTCGGCGCTGGAGCGGCTCTGCAGCGACGAGATGATGATGTCGCGCACCTGCGCCTCGCCTTCGACCGTCGCCGGCGTGGTGCCGACGGCCTCGTTCACCAGTCCCGACGACGACTTCGCGAGCCTCAGCGCGACGGCGACCTTCACGAAGCGGGGCGCGCTGGGCGAGCTGTCGAGGTTCACGACGAACGGGTCCGCGATGGCGTGGACCGGGCCGGGCACCTTCGCCTCGTCCACGTGCGCCGCAGGTGCGGGGCGCATGAACATCCAGCCCGCGGCGGCGAGAGCCAGCACCAACACCGGGACGATGATGAAGATGAGCTTCTTGTTCATGGCA
>JBKHVQ010000309.1:0-1704 GCA_046569985.1 Thermoleophilia bacterium
CTGCACGGGCCGCCGCCGGGCCGCCGGGCCCGGCGGCGCGGCTGGCGTCGAGTACCTGGGTGAGGGCGGTCTCTCCGTTGATCACGCGGCGCAGGATCTCGTCTCCGACGCCGGCGGGGTCGGCGGATGCCCGCGTCAGGAGTTCGGCCATCGTCGCCCGGGGGCCGTTGTCGGCATCGGGTGGGGGCGCGTCGTCGATGACGATCCGCGGACCGTCGTCGAGCAGCGATCCGTCGGCGAGCCTGCGCAGCACCTGGCCGATCACATCGTGGGCACTCGGCGGCGGGTCGGTGTCGGCGACGCGTCCCGCTTCGGGTTCGGGCGAGGGCGTCCGGAACCGCGGCGGGTCCTCCATGGGTACCGCGTGGCTGCCGCGGTGCAGCACCTCGATGATGTCGCCTGCCCGCGGCTCCGGATCGCCGAGGGCCGCGAAGCGAAGATGGGTCTCGAACGACTCCGCGTCGGGAGGCGCGATGTCGGCGACCACGATCCACCGGCCGCGTGAGCGCCGGACGGCGCGCACCTCGGCCACGGCGGGTCGCCCCCGCTCGCGTGTCGCCCGCTCCCGCCGGTCCCGGAACATCACGCCGCCGACGCTACCCGACCCGCCCCAAGCGAGGAAGGCGACAGGGGGCGAAGCCCCCGAGCCGACGCTCCATCCGATCACGATCCCCACCGGAAGGCGACAGGGGGGCGATCAGCCCGCCGAAGCCGCCGATCCGTGCGTCACGGTTCCCGGGACGGAACCTACGCGCCGGGGGGCCGCGAAAACCGACCCGGGCAAGGACGCAGGGAGGGGACAGTGCGAATAGCACGGCCCCTCCCGAGGACACAGCCCGGGGAAGGTTTGCAGCCAGCCCCCCGGCAGCGCAAAACGCTAAATTTCCACGCGGTCGATGACCTGATGGCGGCCTTGGCCGGTGCCGATGAGGGTGATGGGCACCTCGACGGCGGCGGCGATGGCGTCGACGTAGGCGCGGGCCGCGGCGGGGAGGTCGTCGTGTTCGCGGCATCCGGTGACGTCCTCGTCCCAGCCGGGCATGTCCTCATAGACGGGCGTGGCGTGGTGGAAGTCGCTCTGGTGGTATGGGCACTCGGTGATGCGGGTGCCGTCGCGCATCTGGTAGGCGACGCACATGCGCACGGTGGGCAGGCCGGACAGCACGTCGAGTTTGGTGAGGGCGAGCTGGGTGACGCCGGACAGGCGCACCGCGTAGCGGAGGGCGACGAGGTCGAGCCAGCCGCAGCGGCGCTGGCGGCCGGTGGTGGTGCCGAACTCGTTGCCTTTTTCCATCATGTGGCGTCCGGCGTCGTCGTCGAGCTCGGTCGGGAACGGGCCTTCGCCGACCCGCGTGACATACGCCTTGCTGACGCCGATGACCGATTCGATGCGGGTCGGTCCGATGCCGCTGCCGGTGCAGGCGGCGCCGGCGATGGGGTTCGAGGAGGTCACGAAGGGGTAGGTGCCGTGGTCGATGTCGAGCATGGTCCCCTGGGCGCCTTCGAAGAGCACGCGTTTCCCGGCGCGCAGCTGCTGGTCGATGAGGAGGGCGGTGTCGGCGATGAACGGGCGCAGGCGTTCCGCTGCGGGCGCGAGCTGCTCGGCGACCGCGGCGGCGTCGAGGCGTTCGAGCCCGTGGAGCTTCTCGAGGATCTCGTTCTTGGTTTCGAGCGCCACCTCGATCTTGCGCAGCAGGATCTTCG
>JBKHVQ010000310.1:0-2215 GCA_046569985.1 Thermoleophilia bacterium
GGTTCGCTACCTTGAGTCGGGTGGCCTGGTGAACGATGTGGTCCGGCCCGGCGGGAGGCCGTGAGCATCGAGTTCGTGGTGGCCGGCCTGCTGGGTCAGGATGTCGACGCCATCGTGAACCCGGCGAACGAGCGACTGGCGCACGGCGGCGGTGTGGCGGGGGCGATCGCCCGGGCGGCCGGTCCGGCGCTGATGGATGAGTCGCGGCGCCTCGGCGGCTGCCCGACCGGCGGGGCCGTGGTCACAGGGGCGGGGGATCTCCCGCAGCGCTGGGTCATCCACGCGGTCGGACCGGTCTGGTCGGGCGGCGGACAGGGGGAGGAGGAGGCCCTGAGGGCCTGCCACCGGGCCCTCGTCGCCCGCGCCGGCGAACTCGGTATCAGTTCGATAGCCCTGCCCGCGATCTCGACGGGCATCTTCGGGTTCCCCCCGGAGCGCGCCGCGCCTGTGGCGGTCCGCGCCATCGCCCGGTCGCTGCCCGCCGCGCCCACGCTGCGGACTGTGCGCTTCTGCTTCGTCGACCACGCGCTGTGCGCGATCTACGCCACCGCGGCGGAGAAGCTGTCGGCCGGCTGATCGGCGGGCGGGGCGGTCAGGCGCGTCGGCGTCCCGCCGCGAAATAGGCGATCGGCCCGGCGAAGTTGATCAGGCTCATCAGGGCCCAGCGGGCCTTGCCGCCGCGGATCTGCTCGGCCGGCCGGCGTCGGATATCGGCCCAGGCGGCGGCCAGCAGAGACAACTGCACCACCGCGAGCGCCACGACGACGACGCGCTCGCGCGGGCTGAGTTCACTCCATCGCCGGTTGCTCACACGGCGATGCTACGCCAGGGGCGGGGTGATCATGTTCGCCCGCGGCTGAGGGCCCGGCGACCGGAAGGCCTCCGGAAACGAGAAGACCCCGCGTGTGCGGGTCTTTCTCAGCGAACTCCTCGGGCAGGACTCGAACCTGCAACCCTTCGGTTAACAGCCTGCCTGGGGGGCGTCCGCGTGAGGCTGGATAGGGCATGGTTACGGGATTCTCAGTGACGTGAGTTGCCCTGAGTTTCGCTCAGTTTGGTACCACGGTCAGTACCACGGGCTCGGTGGTGTCGAACGCCTCCGCCGCCCACTTCTTCCCGTTCGTCGGGTCCTCTCCCCATTGCGCGTAGATCTCAGTCGTCGTGATCGATGCGTGCCCCATCCACTCCTGGATGGCCCTCATCGGCGCTCCCGCGCTCGCCATCGCAGTACCGAACGAATGGCGCAGATCATGGAAGCGGGCCTCGCGCAGCCCGGCGCGGGTGAGCGCCCGCTTGAACCGCCGGCGCAACGCCGACGCATCCAGCACCGTGCCGAGCTCCGGGTGGGCGAACACGAGATCGTCGTCGTCGGTGAACGCACTGGCCTGGTGGTGGCGTTCTAGTTCGCCGGCGACGGCGTCGGCCATCGGCACGCCCCGCACTGAGGTCGTCGACTTCGGCGTCGACCAGCGTCCCGCGGTGAACGTCTGCCGTACCCGGATCTGTCCCTTCGTCCACTCGACGTCGCGCCAGCGCAGACCAACCAACTCACCCTGCCTGAGGCCCGTCATCGCCGCGACCTGAAACAGGACCCGGTCGCTCGCCCAAAACACCGCACAGACCCTCTCAGGGTCGCTTTCGTGGGCTTCGGGGGAGGGAGACGGAGCCGCGCGATACAGGGCGGCGAGTTCCTCGGGGGTCAGGAAGCGGATCTCGCTCGACTTGTCGGGCGGCTCCGGCCGTTCGGCGTCCGCGGCCGGGTTTGATGTCGCCCAACCCTTACGGACCGCGAACCGAAACAGCCCGTGCATGAAGGTGAGCAGGTTCATCACCGACTTGTGCGCGAGGCCTTCGGCGAGCTTCGCCGACACGAACGCATCGATCAGGTGGTGGTCGATCGCGTCGATCTTCTTGCCGCGGAAGAACGGCTCGATGTGGACGTCCAGGTAGGAGCGGTAGCCGGTGAGCGTGGTCGGCTTGCGGGACTTCACCTCCTCCAGGTCGCGGAGGTACAGGTCGCCGGCTTCTTTGACGGTCATGCGCTGGTCGCGGGGCACGGCGCGCCCGGTTTCGGTAGCGAGCGCCCGTAGCGCTTTGAGTGCCTGCGGGCGGGTGAGGCCCTCGGAGCTGCCGCGTTGTCGGACGCGGCCGAGTCGCCGTTTGACCTGTCGGCCGTTGACGGTGACTTTGCCGTACCAGGACTCGCGGCCCTGCG
>JBKHVQ010000311.1:0-4886 GCA_046569985.1 Thermoleophilia bacterium
TCCGTCTGGGTCTGCGTCTCGGTCTCGGTTTCCGCGGTGGTCGCCGTGGCGCGCCGATCGGCCGCCGCCGTCGCGGCGGTCGATGTGCCGGTGGCGTCGCCGGCGGGCACCACCGTGGAGGTGCCCCCGCACCCCGACAGGGCGAGGGTGAGGGCGACGATGGACATCGCGGGGCCCGCGGTCATCAGGTGCGGATGCATTGCCGAGGCGACTCTAGCCGCGGCCCGTGCGGGCGGGGCCGGGTAGCCTCTCCCCGGTGCCCCAGATCAGTCCCCGACCCGGAACCAGGGCCCATACCCTGGCCGTCGCGCACGCCCTCGCCGAGGCCCAGGGGCCGCTTCCCTTCGAGCGCCGGCACGACCCCGTGAGCGAACTGGTCACGACGCTGCTCAGCCACAGCACCACCGACGCCAACCAGTTCCTCGCCTTCGACCGCCTGCGCGCCCGCTACCCCACCTGGGACGAGGTGCGCGCGGCGCCGGTCGCCGACGTGGAGGACACCGTTCGCGTCGCGGGTCTCGCGAACCAGAAGGCGCCGCGCATCCAGGCCGTGCTCGACATCATCGCCGCCGACCCGCGCCCCGGCGACCTCGAATGGCTCGGCGAGATCCCGCTGCAGGAGGCGATGGACTTCCTCACCTCGCTGCCCGGGGTGGGACCCAAGACCGCGGGCTGCGTGATGTGCTTCTGCTTCGACGCGCCCGTCGTACCGGCCGACACCCACGTGCACCGCATCGCCCTGCGCACCCACATCGTCGCGCCCCGCACCAACGCCGTGCGCACCCAGGAGCGCCTCTCCGCCTGGGTGCCACCGGACATGGCCTACGCGACCCACATGCGCATGATCCGCCACGGGCGCACCGTATGCCTGGCGCGCGGGCCACGCTGCGGTGACTGCCCGCTGCTCGCGTTGTGCCCGACCGGGCGCAGCCACTAGGTTGAGGCCATGAGCAACGACATCGCCCTCGAACCGGTCCACCACGTCGTCTGCGGCGTCGAGAACGAAGAGCTCTCGGCCCCCGCGATCGCCGTCGCGGCGCGCATCGCCGTCCCCCTCGGGGCGCGACTCAGCCTGGTGCACGTGTCGGGCACCGTCGCGAACTTCACCGGCGGCACCACCTCCCGCAGCCACCCCCGCGAGGAACTGCGGGCCGAGTTGACCGCCGACGTACACGCGTGGCTCGACCCGCTGGCGGAGCGCATGAACGGAGTGCCGGTCGTGATCGTCGGCGACGACCCCGCCGACGCGCTCAAGCGGTGGGTCGTCGCAGAGGGCGGCGACCTGATCGTGGTGTGCCCCCACCGGCGCGGCCTCGCGCGCATCCTCGGCAGCTTCGCGAGCGGCATCGTGCAGAACGCCCCATGCGCGGTGGTGCTCGCGCCGCCCGACTGACGGCCGCCGGTCCGGCCGCAGCCGCCGTCACCCACACGGGGTGCGACCCGCGCTGCGCGTCACCCCCGCCCCGCAGGCCGCCCGGAGGCTGACACCGGCACTCGCGCCCCCGGCGACCGAGCGACACCGCGAACGGCCCCGCGAGAGAGTCGCGCGCTGCCCCGGCGGCGGAGGCGCCCCGGTGCCGCCCGACGAGCGGCGGGCACCACCCCCATCCGAGTGATATGAGTCGAGCACGCTCATATCGACTTGACATGTCGTGACTCAGGTCTACGATAGGTCCCATCGCATTCCAGAACCGTGGTGGCCCGGCTCTCCCGGGCCCGGCCGCAGGAGGCATCTCGCATATGGGAAAGACGATCGGCATCGACCTCGGCACGACCAACTCCGCCGTCGCGGTCCTCGTGGGTGGTGACCCCGAGGTCCTGACCAACGCGGAGGGCGGTCGCACCACGCCGTCGGTCGTCGGATTCGCCAAGTCCGGCGAGCGGCTCGTGGGCGCCATCGCCAAGCGCCAGGCCGTCACCAACCCCGAGAGCACGATCTTCAGCGTCAAGCGCTTCATGGGGCGCAAGTACGCGGAGGTCGACGAAGAGATGAAGATCGTGCCGTACGAGGTCGTCCGCGGCCAGAACGGCGACGCGCGCATCCGGGTGGAGGACAAGGAGTACAGCCCGCCCGAGATCAGCGCGATGATCCTTCAGAAGCTCAAGGCCGACGCCGAGGCGTACCTCGGCGAGCCGGTCACCGACGCCGTCATCACCGTGCCGGCCTACTTCAACGACGCTCAGCGCCAGGCCACCAAGGACGCCGGCAAGATCGCCGGCCTCGAGGTGAAGCGCATCATCAACGAGCCCACCGCGGCCGCGCTCGCCTATGGCCTCGACAAGTCCGAGGACCAGACGATCCTCGTCTTCGACCTCGGCGGCGGCACCTTCGACGTGTCGGTGCTCGAGATCGCCGACGGCGTCTTCGAGGTGAAGTCCACCGCCGGCGACAACCACCTGGGCGGAGACAACTTCGACAAGGCCCTCGTCGACTGGATGGTCGCCGAGTTCAAGCGCACCGAGGCGATCGACCTCGCGCAGGACAAGATGGCCCTGCAGCGCCTCTACGGCGAGGCCGAGAAGGCCAAGATCGAGCTGTCGAGCACCACCACCACGCAGATCAACCTGCCGTTCATCACGGCCGTGGACGGCGCGCCCAAGCACCTCGACCTGCAGCTGACCCGGGCCAAGATGGAGGACCTTGTGCGCGACATGCTCGAGCGCCTCGTCGGCCCGACCCGTCAGGCCCTGAAGGACTCGGGCGTCGGCGACAAGATCGACCACGTCGTGCTCGTGGGCGGCATGACCCGCATGCCCGCCGTGCAGGAGCGCGTGAAGCAGCTCACCGGGCGCGAGCCCCACAAGGGCGTGAACCCCGACGAGGTCGTCGCCATCGGCGCGGCCATCCAGGGCGGCGTGCTCGCCGGTGAGGTCAAGGACGTGCTGCTGCTGGACGTCACGCCCCTGTCTCTCGGCATCGAGACCCGCGGCGGCGTGTTCACCAAGCTCATCGAGCGCAACACCACCATCCCCACCAAGAAGAGCGAGGTCTTCTCGACCGCCGACGACAACCAGAGCCAGGTCGAGATCCACGTGCTGCAGGGTGAGCGCGAGATGGCGGCCTACAACCGCACCCTCGGCAAGTTCAGCCTCACCGGCATCCCGCCGGCGCCGGCCGGCATGCCGCAGATCGAGGTCACCTTCGACATCGACGCGAACGGCATCGTGAACGTCGCCGCGAAGGACCTGGGCACCGGCAAGGAACAGAAGATCGAGATCAAGAGCTCGAGCGGCCTGTCCGACGACGAGATCTCGAAGATGGTCAACGACGCCGAGTCCCACGCCGAGGAGGACAAGCGGCTGCGGCGCATCGCCGACGCCCGCAACGGCGCCGAGGCGCGCATCCGCGACGCCGAGCGTCAGCTCGCCGAGAACGGCGACAAGGTCGACGAGGCGGTGCGCCGCGACGTCGAGGGCGCCCTGGCCGCCGTGAAGACGGCCGCCGAGGGCGAGGACCCCGACGAGATCGAGGCCAAGAGCGGGGCCCTGCTCGACACGCTCCACAAGTTCTCCGAGCAGGTGTACCAGCGCGCCGCCGCCCAGCAGGGCGCGGCCGACGGCGCCGGCGCCGACGAGACCGTGGAGGACGCCGAGTACGAGGTCATCGACGAAGACGAGACCGCAGACCGCTCGTGACGAGGACGACAAGGAAGGAGAACACCATGCCATCGGTTGTGCGATTCGACCCGTTCCGCGAGATCACCACCCTTCGCGAGGACATGAACCGGCTCTTCTCCCGCAGCCTGGGGGACTCGCCGGCGGCGGTGAACGCGTGGAGCCCGGCCGTCGACATCTACGACGCTCCGGACGCCATCGTGCTCAAGGCCGAACTGCCCGGCATCGACCCGGACGACATCGACATCGAGGTCGACGACAACGTGCTCTCGATCACCGGCGAGCGCCGCTTCGAGGAGCATGTGGAGGAGGGCCGCTACCACCGCGTCGAGCGGGCCTACGGCCGCTTCCAGCGCTCGATCACGCTGCCGCCGAACGTGCGGGCCGACCAGATCACGGCCCGCGTCGAGCACGGCGTGCGCGAGGTGCGCGTGCCGAAGGCCGAGGAGGCCAAGCCGCGCAAGATCGCGGTGAAGCCCGGCGCCGGAACCGTCGATGAGACGCCGAGCGGGGACGCGTGAGCACCGAGCGCCCCGACCCCGCGGGCGAGCAGCCGCAGGAGCCGCAGGCGGGGGCCGAGGAGGCCCCCGCCGAGGTTGCCTCGGCCGAGGCGCCCGGGGCGGACGGCGCCGACCCGGTGGCCGCGGAGCGCGACGAGTACCTTGACGCGCTCCAGTGCCTCAAGGCGGAGTTCGACAACTACCGCAGGCGCTCCGAGCGCGACCGCCAGGCGGCGGCTGCCGCGGCGGCCCGCGAGGTGGTGCGCGGCCTGCTCCCGGTGATGGACAACCTTGAGCGCGCCGTCGCCGCCCTGGGCGACCAGGGCGAGGCCATCGTGGCCGGCGTGGAGATGGTGCGCGGCCAGCTCGCGGCCGTGCTCGCGGGCCACGGGGTCGCCGAGATCCCCGCGACCACCGACGGGGCGTTCGATCCGAACTTCCACGAGGCGATCGCGCAGGTGCCGGTGCCCGGGCACGCTCCCGGCAGCATCGTCGAAGTGGTCGAGAAGGGTTACACGCACGCCGAGGTGGTGCTGCGGCCCAGCAAGGTCGTGGTGGCCGCCGAGGCTACCGGCTAGGAGGGCGATCGATTGGCCGACCTCTACGCGACACTCGGGGTCTCGCGCACCGCGAGCGACGACGAGATCCGCAAGGCGTACCGCAAGCTGGCGCGCCGGCACCACCCCGACGCGAACCCGGACGATCCCAAGGCCGAGGAGCGCTTCAAGGAGATCGGCCACGCGTACGACGTGCTGAGCGACGCCGAGAAGC
>JBKHVQ010000312.1:0-2331 GCA_046569985.1 Thermoleophilia bacterium
AGCCGTAGCCCTGCGGCAGGCGCCAGGCGACGAGGAGCTCGTCTCCGTAAACGCGCAGGCCGGAAAGCGACGCGCCCGCGGGGAGCGTCGCGCCGCCGACGCGCTCGAGCTCTTCGTCCACCCAGCCGTAGAGCTCGACCGAGGTGCCGAAGCCGAGGACCACGCGGCCGTCGGGGGCGAAATCGATCGCGGTGGGGACCCCCTTCAGGTCGCGCAGCACGAGCCGCTCGCCGTCCTCCTCGAGCAGGCCGAGCTCGCGGCGGTGAACCACGAGCGTGCGCAGGTCGGGGGTGCGGGCGAGGCGGAGCGCCTCGGTGGCGTCGAGGTCCAGCGACGGGGTGTCGAGCACGTCGAGCGAGCTCGGGTCGAGCGTGATGACGAGGCCGGCGCGCCGCGCGAGCAGGTGGATGCGTTGGGGCCGCTCGGGTTCGGAGGGATCGTAGGAGTAGGGGGCCACGGCGCCGCCCTCCCCGCCGTCGACGCTGCCGAGTCCCAGCCCGAAAGCCACCCGCCCGAGCCAGGTGCCGGTGCTCGTCTGCACGATGTCGACGGCGTTGTCCTCGGCGTTCGCGACCGCGACCTCGTCGAGCTCCAGGGCCACATCCAGCACCGTCGGTTCGCCGCGGAGCTGCATGGACCATTCGACGTCGCCCGTCGCGAGGTCGTACTGGAAGATCGCGCCGTCGAGCGGCTTGGAGACGATGACCCTGCCCGGCACCGCGCTCGCCACCACGTCTCCCGCGCGGTTGTAGGAGATGGCCACCACGTCTTCGAACGCGCCGGTCGCGAGATCGACGAGCCCCAGATCGCCGTCCGACTGCGCGAAGGCGGCGAGGGTGCGGTCTCCCACGTCCACCACGGCGATGGCGCCGGTCGGGGTGTCGCCGTCCACCTCGGGCATCCAGAGCGTCTCGGTTCCGGAGGGCGTCACCCGCACGAGGCCCGTGTCGACACCGTCGTCCGAGACGACCGTCGCCACGAGGATCAGCACGCCGGAGGAAGAGGTGGCGGCGCCCAGAACCCCCATCAGGTCGAGGGGCCGGCGCGCCGCGCGGGGGCGCTCTCCGGGCACGGTCCAGGTCGCGAGCGAGATGCCTCCGTACGGATCGACACCTACGGTCCACGCGAGCGGCGCGTCCGGCCCGGCGCCCGGAACGATGAGCCGCTCCTCGAACGGATCCGGGTCGGAGGTCGCGACGATGCGGGCGCTGTCGCTGTCGACCGTTGCGAGCACCCCGCCTGTGTCGCTGCGCACCGAGAGAAGGGAGAGCCCCTCGACGCTGCTGCGCCCGTAGGCGAGGGGCTGGCCCCCCGCCCGGGTGAAGCGGCCGTAGTCGGTGACGAGCTGATCGAAGAGGGTCGAGGCCACGACCACCGTGGTCTCGCGGTCGACGAGGCCCACCGGTCGATGCCGGAACCGGAGATCCGCCACTCCGGTGCCGTGGATCGGGTGGCCGTAGCCGAGGGGATGGAATTCCGCCTCGCTCGGGGGGCTCGTGGCGACGAGCGTCGCGAGCAGGATGGGGCCCGTCTCCTGGACGGCGCGTGGCACCTCGACGCGAAGGCGCCCTTCCACGAAGTCCACGCCACGGGCCGCGAGACCGCCCGCGAAGCGCACCTCGTTGTTCTCGGCGATGGGATCGAAGCCCGTCCCCGTCACCTGGAGCCAGGCCTCGCCATACGCGGCTTTCGGTGCGAAGTCCTGAATGGCTGGCAGCTCGACCGCCTGAGGTGGAAGCGGGAGCACAAGCTCGACGCCGCATCCCAGAAAGGCCAGCGCCGAGAGCAGCGCGCGTGTTCGCATTCGGACGCGACTTTGCCTTGCCCTTGCCGGGTCGGCAACAAAGTGACCAAACGAGGGCTGCTCGCGGTTGCCCGGAGACGGGCGAGACGCGAATCTTTCCAGGGTTGGACGGAATCCAAGGAGCCGTGATGGACCTGATCGAGACGCTTCAGAGCCACGACATCCAGCCTTCCGCGCAGCGGGTGGCTGTGGCGGAGTACGTGCTGAAGACGACAGCGCATCCTTCGGCCGACCAGGTGTGGACCGCCGTGAAGGCACGCTTCCCGATGATCTCGCGGGCCACCGTCTACAACACCCTCAACCTGTTCGTGGAGAAGGGGCTGCTGCGCGGCCTCGTCCTCGCGGAGGGGCGGGCGGTGTTCGATCCGAACGTCGAACGGCACCACCACTTCATCGACGAGGAGACCGGGGCGATCCACGACGTGCCGTGGGAGGCGCTGAAGGTCCAGCAGGTGGAGGCGCTCCCCGGGGTCGAGGTGCACGAGTACCAGGTCGTGCTGCGCGGAAAGGTGAAGCGGAGAACGAAA
>JBKHVQ010000313.1:0-2175 GCA_046569985.1 Thermoleophilia bacterium
CTGCGGTACGCGGGGGGCGCGCCGAGGCGGTGGGCGAGGGCGACCAGCAGCTCCCAGCCGAGCGCCGCCCCCTCGGGCGGGGCCGCGCCGGGCCGCAGGCGCTGCGCGCGGCCGTTCATGGCGACCAGCACGCCCTCGGTCTCGTAGTGCGTGGCGGCGGGCAGCACGACGGTGGCCCGGTCGGTCGTCGGCGTCGCGTGGGTGGCGATGGACACCACGTGGCGGACGCGGCCGAGCGCCCAGCCCCATTCGGCGCCACCGGCGCCCTCGGTGGGGTCGGCGTGCACGGTCAGGAGGGTGTCGATCTCTCCCGCGGAGATCTTCTGCAGCAGGCCGTCGGCGGCGATGCCCAGCGCGCGCAGGCCGGCGCCGTTCACGTCGGCGCCCAGCTCCAGCCCCAGGGCGCCGGCCTCGCGGGCGGCGCGCGCCAGAACGGCGGCCGCGTCGGGCTCGGTCGCGAGGTCGGCCTCGTCCCACAGCACCACGACGCGGTCGCCCTCGAGTGCACCGAGGCCCTCGATCGCGGCGCGCAGGCGGCCGGGCTCGGAACGCACCACGGTGCCCGCGAGGCTCTCCAGCTCATGGGCGCGGGGGCCGACCGAGATGATCGGGGCGCCGCGGCGGCGGGCCTTGCGCAGGCGCAGCTCGACGGCGGCCTGCCGGTTGGCGGGGTCGCCTCCCACCAGCACGATCAGGTCGGCGCTGTCGATGTCGATCAGCTGGGCCGCGGGTAGGGCGCGCAACGGCGCGAGGCCCTCACCCGGGATGACGAGGCGCTGCACGGGGGCCCCGCCCAGGGCGGCGTCGGCCAGCTGCTGCGCCGCGAAGGCCTCCTCCACCGTGGCCGAGGGGCCGATCAGCACGCCGATGCGACCGCCGTTGCGCAGCACGAGCGCGGCGGCCTCGACGGCGGTGTCGAGATCGGGCGCGTCGGCGCGCTCGCCCTCGTGGATCACCGGCGTGGTGAGGCGCGAGTCGGCGCGGTTGCCCGGGTACGCCCAGCGGGCCTTGTCGCAGATCCAGCCCTCCTCGACCTCCCAGTTCGGGTCGGGGCGGCCGGTCACGCGCTTGATCTCGCCCTCGCGGCTGGTCAGCTCCACGTTGCAGCCGGCGGGGCAGTGCCCGCACACCGACGGCGTGTTGGTGATGTCCCAGGGGCGGCTGACGAAGCGGTACGGGATGCTGGTGAGCGCGCCCACCGGGCAGATGTCGATGATGTTGCCCGTGAAGCGTCCCTCGTAGGGCTCGCCGGTGAGGGTGGTGATCTCGCTGACCACGCCGCGCTCCTGCATCGTGAGGGCGCCGTCCTCGGCGACATCCTGGCTGAAGCGCACGCAGCGGAAGCAGGAGATGCAGCGCTCGCGGTCGAGGGCGATGCGCGGGCTCAGGTCGAGCGGCTTCGGGAAGTGGCGTTTCGCCTCGATGAAGCGCGAGCGGTCGGGGCCGAACTTGAAGGTGCGGTCCTGCAGGGGGCACTCGCCGCCCTTGTCGCACACCGGGCAGTCGAGCGGGTGGTTCGCCAGCAGCAGCTCGAGCACGCCGTCCTGGCCGTCCTTCGCGAGCTCGGAGTTGGTGCGCACCACCATGTCGGCCTGTACCGGGGTGCTGCAGGCGGTCTGCAGGCCGCGCATGCCCTCGACCTCCACCAGGCACATGCGGCAGGCGCCCAGCGGCGGGCCCAGGCGCGGCTCGTAGCAGAACACCGGCACCTCGACCCCGTGGGCGTGGGCGGCGTCGACGAGCATCGTCCCGGCGGGCGCCGAGACGCGCACGCCGTTCAACTCGAATTCGACCTGGTTGTCGGCCGTGAGGTCGACGGGGGAGTAGTCAGCCACCGACCGGTACCTCCATCAGCGGCTCGGGGCGCGGCGAGCCGTTCTCGATGACGCGCACGAAGTCGTCGCGGAACAGCGCGATCGCGCTGCGCACCGGCATGACCGCCCCGTCGGCGAGCGCGCAGAGGGTGCGGCCCGAGATGCGCCCGAACAGGCGCTCCAGCAGGTCGAGGTCCTCCATGCGGCCCTCGCCGTCGACCATCCGCTGCAGGATCTTCTCGAGCCACGAGGTGCCCTCGCGGCACGGGCTGCACTTGCCGCACGACTCGTGCCGGTAGAAGTGGGCGAGGCGCAGGCAGGCGCGCACGATGCAGCCGGAGTCGTCCATGACGATGCACCC
>JBKHVQ010000314.1:0-1818 GCA_046569985.1 Thermoleophilia bacterium
GCCGGCCGGCGCGGGCAGGTTGCCGGTGCACCGGAGGTTGCCGTCGATGCGGTTGCCCCGGAAGACCTGGCGGCCGCGGTTGCCCAGCGAGACCAGCGGCCCGTTTAGGCCGGCACCGATCAGGGTCGCCGCGCGCCCGCCGCGCAGGCGTACGCCGTCCATCGACCCTCCGCGGATCACGACCACGCGGTGCCCGGAGGCCACGACGCCGTCGTTGATGTCGGCGTTGCGCATCACCAGGCGGGCGCGGGCCCGCACGGACACGCCGCCGTCGGTGCGCGTGCGATTCAGAACGCACGTCGCCCCCACGGGCACGACGATGTCGCGCGGGACGTAGACCGCGCCGATCGTCCCGCGGCAGATGCGGGCGGAGGTGCGCGGGGCCGACCCCGGCGCGGCCGGCGTGGTCGGGGTGGTGGGACCGGTCGCGCCCGGGTCGCCGCCGGTCGGGTTGTCGTCGACGCCGTCCTTCGCGGCCAGCGGCGCCGCGGCGACGAGCGCCGCGGCGGCGAGGGCGGCGATCCAGAGCACGGAACGGTGGTGCTGGGTCATGGTGTTCCCCTCAGGTGAGAATGCGTGATGTCGGTGGCCTCCGGACCCTCTCGGGCGCGGTGCGCCACGGGCGACGGTGCGGCATGAGAACTCCTGCCCCGGCCTAATGTGTCGGCGGCAGCATCTTCACCCACGATGAGCCATCCATGAGGGGCCGATGAGAGCTTTCTCACGTCATGACACTCACCGGGGCAGCCGATGAGTGACCCGATGGGCGACAACACCCGGATCGAGCCATGCGCGCCGGACACGCCGGCGGGAGCGCCCGCGGCCGGGGAGCTGAGCACCGCCCTGTTCCAGATCGCCGCGTCGGCGCAGGCGGCGCTGGGGGCGGACCGGGTGACCTGTTACTCGTGGAGCGTCACGAAGCGGGTCGTCGAGGCGATGTACACGACCGAGGACGACCCGCGCCGGCGCGAGCGGCTCGAATACTCGATCGGCCGCAGCGGCCGCGAGCTACCGCTAGCGCAGGCGCTCATCGACGCCCGGCCGATGCTTATCGTCTCCGACGCGGCCAACGACGCCCGCATCCCGCCCGCCCTCGCCGAGCGCGTCGGCGCCCGGGCCCTCATCGCGGTGATCCTCGAGCATGACTCCATCCGCGTCGACGACACGCACCCGATCCTGGGGGCGCTCTTCTGCACCTTCGCGTCGCCGCGGGCGTTCACGGCCCAGGAGACGGCCACCGCCCGCGGCCTCGCGCTGGTGGCGTCGCTGGCGCTCGCCCACGCCCACCTGCGGATGGAGACCGCGCGCAGCTTGGCGCGCATGCGTGACCTCGAGGCCGAGCAGGCCGCCCTGAGACGGGTCGCCACGGCTGTCGCCGTCGACGACGGCGCCGGTGCCGACATCCACCGGTCCACCGCCGAGGAGGCCGCGCGCCTGCTGGGGGTCGCCACGGCGCTGGTGGTGCGCTTCGACGGCGACGAGGCGGTCGTCGTGGGCACCGCGGGCGGGGCGGTCCCGCCGGGCCGGCGCCTGCCCGCGGTGGGCGACGGCGTGCTCGCCCGCGTCGCGGCCACCGGGCGCGCGGTCGAGATGGCCGACTACGAGGCGCTGCCCGCCGACTCACCCTCCCGGCAGATGGCCGCGCACCTGGGCTACCGCACCGTCGCGGCGGCTCCGATCACCGTGGACGACCACCTCTGGGGAACCCTGGTCGCGGCGGCGCGTCACCCCGGTGACATGCCGCACGACGGCGCGGAGCGCCTCGCCCGCTTCGCCGAGTTGGTGGCCATCGCGATCGCCAACGCGGAGACGCGCCGG
>JBKHVQ010000315.1:0-4044 GCA_046569985.1 Thermoleophilia bacterium
CCACCGACGTGCGCGCGGTCCACGCGGCGGCGGGGCGGGCGGTCGCGGCCGTCCGCACCACCGGGCGGCCCTTCATGCTGGTGCTCGAGACCTACCGGCTGGCGGCGCACAGCAAGGGCGACGACACGCGCGACCCCGCCGAGATCGAGGCGCGCCGGGAGCGCGACCCGCTGCGCATCACCGGCGCGCTGATCGATCCCGCCGAGCGGGCCGCCATCGAGGCGCGCTGCGAGGAGGAACTCGCCGAGACGATCGCGGCCGCCGAGGCCTCGCCGATCGCGGGACGCGTGACGGTGGGCGCATGAGTACGCGCTGCGTCGAGGCGATCAACGCCGCCCTGCACGACGCCTTCGAGCGGCACGACGAGGTCTTCCTGATCGGCGAGGACATCCTCGATCCCTACGGCGGCGCCTTCAACGCCTCGAAGGGGCTCTCCACGCGCTGGCCCGACCGCGTCCTGACCACGCCGATCAGCGAGGCGTCGCTGGTGGGCATCGCTGCGGGCATGGCCATCCGCGGGCAGCGACCGATCGTCGAGATCATGTTCGGCGACTTCATCACGCTGAGCCTCGATCAGATCGTCAACGGGGTCTCGAAGTTCCGGGAGATGTACGACGACCAGGTGACGGTTCCGCTGGTTGTGCGCACGCCGATGGGCGGGCGGCGCGGATACGGGCCGACCCACAGCCAGTCGCTGGAGAAGATGCTGGTCGGCGTGCCGAACATCCGGGTGGTGGCCACCAGCGAATGCCACGACCTCCGCGCCATGGTCAACGCCGCGATCGACGACGACGAGCCGGTCTTCCTGATCGAGAACAAGGTCATGTACGGCCGCATGCAGCGCCGCCCCGAGGGCGGGCGCATCGACGGCCTCGCGGTGCGCGAGAGCGCGGGGCCCTACCCGGCCCTGACCTTCTCGGGCAACGACTTCGCCGAAGCCGAGGCCACCATCGTCACCTACGGCGGCATGCTGCCGGTCGTGCTCGACGCGGTCACCGAGCTGATCATGGAGGAGGAGGTCTTCTGCGAGGTGGTGGCGCTCTCCAGCCTGCTGCCCCTGGATCTCGGCCCCGTGCTGGACTCCGTGGCCCGCACCGGTGCGTGCGTGACAACCGAGGAGGGCACCTACACGCTGGGGATCGGCGCGGAGATCGCCGCGCGCGTGCAGGAGGAGGCCTGGGGCGCCCTGCGCGGCCCGGTGCGGCGCGTCGCCGCGGGCGACGGCATCATCCCGTCGGCCCCCGGGCTCGAGGATCAGCACCTGCCGAGCGTGCCGGACGTGATCGAGGCCGCCCTCGCCGCCGCCGGGACCAACGGCCGGTAGCGCGATTGACACCCGCTGCCCGGTCGCGCAGGCTGGGCGCACCACGAGCGGGAGGGTGAGATGCGCAGAGCGATGACCGGGGCGATCGTGACCGCGGTCGGGTTGGGGACGCTCCTCGGCGCCGCGCCGGCCCAGGGGGCACCGCCCACTCCGCCGCCCGGGTTCACGATCGACCTCGCGACGGCGTCGACCACCGGGCCCGCGCACCACGCCGAGTGCTTCGTCACGCGCCGCACACTGCAGTGCGGGAACATCGGCAAGCTGCCGCGCGCCGCCTCGTGCGAGTTCGGCGGCGCGGTGCCGTACTGGCTGCTGCGGAGGACGGGGCGCGCGCGCACCACCTATTTCTGCGTGGACGAGGGCTACCACGGTTGGCCGCGACTGCGCGAGCGCCGCACGTTCCGGTCGGGCGGATTCGTCTGCCGCCACCGGATCGTGGGCGCGGGCAACGCCGCCCGCAGCAGGCTGGTGTGCCGGGCGCCGAGCGGCCACGGCTTCACGGTCGGCCCGGCGAACCGGCCGGTGCGCCTGGCGGCCTGACGGCAAGGGCGGGGGACGCCCACTCGATGCCCCCCGGTTTTCCGGCTAGTCTCCGCGGCCGATGTCGTCCCCCGCCGTTCCCGCCGGCGGCGCCGCGGGCGCCCGTCCCCCGATCCTCGCCATCGCGGCCTGCGCGGTGGCCGCCGGAGCGCTGGCGGCATGGCAGCCGCTGATCGGCCTCGGGCTCGCGCTGGTCGCACTGGCGGTCACGGTGCTGCGCAACGTGCCGGTGCGGCGCATGGCCCCGCTCGCGGTGGTGCTCGTGACGCTGGCCGCCATCGGCGGGCCCAACCTCGCCGCGCCGGGACTCGGCGAGGTGTTCCTGTTCCGGATCCTGATCGTCCTGCTCGGGCTCGGGGTGGCGGCCTACCTGCTCATGGACGGCCCCCTCACGCTGCCGGCCGGCCTCACCCGGCCCGCCGCCATCCTCGCGGCCTGGTTCCTGTGGACGGCGCTCTCCATCGGCTGGGCCGACAACGTCGTCGCCGCGGTCCGCTGGACCAGTTTCATGGCGATGATGGCCGGGATGGCCATCGCCATCGCCCTGTTCTGCGCGTCGCGCGCACGGGCGAAGGTGCTCCTGTGGTCGCTCTTCGGGGCATTCGTGGTGGCGGGCCTGGTCGCGATGGTCGAAGTGGCGACCGGCCTGCACCTGCCGACGTTCCGCGCGGGCAGCGAGGCACAGAACCTGATCGGCGTGGGCTCGCTGTTCGGCAACCAGAACAACTTCGCGACCTTCCTCGGGCTCAGCCTGCCGTTCCTGGCCACCCTGCCGCTGATCTACCGGGACGTGCGCCTGCGCGCCATCGGCATCGCGGGCGCCGCCGCGTGCCTCGGCTTCATCCTCTTGACGGGCAGCAAATCGGGGCTGCTGTCGGCCGCCTTCGTGCTCATCGGCCTCGTGGTCCTGGCCAGTTCCGACCCGCGTACGCGCCGGCGCTTGTTCGCCGCGGTCGGCGTGGTGATACTGGCCGCCGCGATCGTGATCCCCAGCCTGCAGGGTGGCGGCCTGATCAAGCTGGACGAGCGGACGGTCACCAAGCTCGACTTCAACACCCTCGCGACGCAGATCCAGACCGGCACGGGCTCGGGAGCGGTGCGCGCCACGCTCCTCCAGGACGGGCTGGGCCTGGTCGACGACACCAACGGTCTCGGCGTCGGCGCGGGCAACGCCGAGAACCGCGTCTACGAACTGGGCCCCGTGGCACCCAAGGTCCCGAACCTCCACAACTGGTGGCTGGAGGTGCTGGTGAACGGGGGCATCATCGGCCTCGGGCTCTATGTGATGTTCTATGTCACCCTGATCCGGCGCCAGGCGACGGCACTCCGCACCAGCCAGGACCCACTCGTGCGGTACATGGCCATGTCGGGCGCGCTCGCGATGATCGGCTGGATCGCGGGCAGCATCGGCCCGTCCACCGCGATCCACTTCGCGCCCATGTGGATCATGTTCGGTCTGTCCATGGGCGCGCTCGTGCTCGCCCGCCAGGAGGCACCCCCATCCGCATCCTGATGCTCAGCCACATGTACCCGAGCGCGGTCAGCCAGACCTCGGGCGTGTTCGTGCACGAGCAGTGCATGGCCCTGCGGCGACGGGGTCACGACGTGCGGGTCGTTTCGCCGACCGGCTGGGCGCCGCCGCTGCTGTCGCGGTGGGCCGCGCATCACGAGGTGCCCGGCACCACCACCATCGACGGCGTCCCGGTCCTCCACCCCCGCATGCTGTCCCTCCCCGGCGCGCGCCTCGGCCGCCGCAACTGCGAGGCGATGTACCTGGGGATCGCCCGCGCCGTCGGGCGCGTCCACGAGCGCTGGCCCTTCGATGTCATCCACGCCCACATGGTGGTCCCCGACGGCTGGGCGGCGGCCCGCCTGGGCGCGACGCTCGGCGTTCCGGTGGTCGCCACCGCACACCGCGCGGACGTGCTGGATGTCTCCGCGCGCGGCGAGGCCGACCGGGAGCGGGTCGGCGAGGCCGTCGGGATGGTCGACCAGCTCTGCGCGGTCAGCCGGCTCGTCGGCGATGCCGCCGCCGCGCTCGGCACCCCGAGGCGCCCGGTGATCGTGGTGCCCAACGGCGCCGACACCGAGACCTGCCGCCCGTGGCCGCGGGCGCAGATGCGCCAGGAGTTCGGCCTGCCGGCCGAGGGGCGGACCAACACGTACGTCGGCCAACAGGT
>JBKHVQ010000316.1:0-4952 GCA_046569985.1 Thermoleophilia bacterium
CGAGGATCTCCGGGCGGCCCACCAGCACGCCGATGCCTGTGGGCCCGAGCATCTTGTGGCCGGTGAAGGCCATGAAGTCGCAGCCGAGCGACGCGAAGTCGACGGGCATGTGGGGCACGCTCTGGGAGGCGTCCACCAGGCAGAGCGCGCCGGCCCGGTGCGCCAGGGCGGCGACCTCCTCCACAGGGTTGATCGTGCCGAGGACGTTGGAGGCGTGTACCACGCCCACCATGCGGGTGCGCGGGCCGATCAGCGACCGCATCGCGTCGAGGTCGAGCTCGCCCTCGGGTGTCACCGGGCAGAAACGCACGACCGCGCCGGTCATCCCGGCGACGATCTGCCACGGCACGATGTTGGAGTGGTGCTCCATCGCGGTGATCAGCACCTCGTCGCCGGCGGCGAGGTTGCGCAGGCCCCATGCCCACGCGACCAGGTTGATCGCCTCGCTGGCGTTCTTGGTGAGGATCGTGCAGGCGTGCGGCGCGCCGACCAGGTCGGCCACCGCGTGGCGGCCGGCCTCGTAACGCTCGGTGGCCTCGGCCGCCAGCTCGTACACGCCGCGATGCACGTTGGCGTTGGTCTCGTGGTAGTACGCGTCCATCGCGTCCAGCACCGCGACGGGTTTCTGCGATGTCGCCGCCGAGTCGAGGTAGACCAGCGGCACCCCGTGGACCCGCCGCGACAGGATCGGGAAGTCGCCGCGCAGGGCGGCGACATCGATCCGGGCGGCGGTGTCCGCGGGGGAATCCCTCATCAGCCGGCGGCCGGCGCCGCGGCCTCCTCGGCCGCGCCGAACTCGACGTAGCCGTTCTCCTCCAGGTGATCGGCCAGCTCCGGGCCGCCGGTGCGGGCGATCCGTCCCTGGTACATCACGTGCACGACATCCGGCTTGATGTAGCGCAGGATGCGCGTGTAGTGAGTGATGATCAGGACGCCGAGGCCGGGGCCGCGCATGTGGTTCACGCCCTCGGACACCACGCGCAGGGCGTCGACGTCGAGACCGGAGTCGGTCTCGTCGAGCACGGCGAACTTCGGCTCCAGCATCGCCATCTGCAGGATCTCGTGGCGCTTCTTCTCGCCGCCCGAGAAGCCCTCGTTGAGGTAACGGTCGGCGAACGCCCGGTCGAAGCCCAGCATCCTGCTCTTCTCGTCGAAGAGCTTGATGAAGTCGCGGGGCGACATCTCCTCGCCCCGCACCGCGTTCAGCGAGGTGCGCAGGAAGTTCATCACCGAGACGCCGGGCACCTCCACCGGGTACTGCATGGCGAGGAACAGGCCCAGCTGCGCGCGCTCGTCGGCCTCCATCTCGGAGATGTCCTTGCCGTCGAACAGCGCCTGGCCACCGGTGATCTCGTACCGGGGGTGGCCGGCCAGGGCGTAGGCGAGGGTGCTCTTTCCGGAGCCGTTGGGGCCCATCAGCGCGTGGACCTCGCCCTGGGGCACCGAGAGGGTCACGCCCTTCAGGATGGGTGTGCCCTCGACGGCGACCTCGAGATCGGTGATCTGAAGGATGGGGTCTGCCACTGGTCTCCTAGCTGACGATGGGGTGGGGGTGGCTCGGGGTGGGGTCCACGATGATGCGGCCGTCGCGGAGCTCCACGGGGAAGGTGGGCACCGCCTTGGTGGCGGGCGGCGTGAGCGCGTCGCCGGTGCGCACCGAGAACTGCGCGCCGTGGCGCGGGCATTCGATGCGGTCGCCCTCGACCCAGCCTGCCGAGAGCGACGCGAGGGCGTGGGTGCAGACATCGTGCACCGCGAACACCTCGTCCTCGACGCGGACCAGGCAGACGGGCGTGCCGCCGACCTCGACCCGCATCGCCGCACCGGGCTCCAGGGCCTCCAGCGCCGCGACGTCCACGCCGTCGCTCATCGCAGCTTCTCCGCCACGGCGGCCTCGAGCTCGCTGCGCAACTCGGGGAGCTCGACCTGCTCGAGGACCTCCTGGAGGAAGCCCATGACGATCAGGCGCTTGGCCTCGGCCGTCGGCACGCCGCGCGACTGCAGGTAGAAAAGGTGCTCGTCGTCCACGCGGCCGACCGCGCCGGCATGGGAGCACTTCACCTCGGCGGTCTCGATCTCGAGGAACGGGATCGTGTCGGCGCGCGCGCCCTCGTTGAGCACCAGGTTGCGGTTGGTCTGGTAGGCGTCGGTTCCCGGCGCGCCCGGGGGCACGACGAGGTTGCCGAAGAAGACCGTGTGGGCGGTGTCCTGGATGGCGCCCTTGTAGAGCAGGTTCGAGTAGGCCTGCGGCGCCTCGTGGCGCGAGACCACGCGATGCTCGAAGTGCTGGTCGCCGCCGGCGAAGTAGAGACCGAGCGCGCGCGCGTCGGCGCCGGGGCCCGCGACGACCATGGTGGGCTCCACGCGCACGATGTCGCCACCGAGGGTCACCACCACCGAGCGCACCTTCGCGTCGCGGCCCGCGTGGGCGCGCAGCATCGCGTGGTGGCGCACGCCGGCGCCCCACTCGATCACTGACACATGCTCCAGCTCGGCGCCCTGGGCCACGTAGAGCTCGACCGCCGACGAGGTCTGCACCGGGCCGGGGAGGTCCGGGGAGGTGAAGCGGTCGATGACGGTCGCCTTCGCGCCCTCCTCGACGATGACGAGGGTGCGCCCGAAGACCCGGCCGGCGGCGCCGGTCGCGCTGAGGGTGGCCTCGACCGGCAGGGTCAGCTCGACCCCGCGCGGCACATAGACGAACGTCCCCGCCTCCCAGCGGGCTGCGTTGAGCGCCCCCGGGCGGTCGCCGGTACCCACGAGGCCGTAGAGGCGCTCGCGCACGAGGGCCTCGTGCGATGCCAGTGCCTCGGAGAGCTCGGCCACGATCACCCCGGTGGGCAGCTCGCCCAGCGAGGGCGCGGCGGGCACCCCGTCGACGAACTCGAGTCGACCGGCGCGCTCGCCGCCCGTGGCCGGGGCGCCGACGGGGACGGCGCCGGGCGCCGGGGGCTCACCCCCGTCGAGGGCCAGGTCCGTCGGCGGGGTGAAGCGCCAGTCCTCCTCGCGTCCGGTGAGGGCGGGGAGGGTGCTCAGTGAATCCTCGGCGGAGCTGCGCAGCTCCGTTGCCCATGCGGGCGCGGCGGCACTACCCAATCGAGCCCTCCATCTGCAGCTCGATGAGCCGGTTGAGTTCCACGGCGTACTCCATGGGGAGTTCCTTTGCGATCGGCTCGATGAAGCCGCGCACGATCATCGCCATGGCCTCGTCCTCGGAGAGGCCGCGGCTCATGAGATAGAAGACCTGGTCGTCGGCCACCTTCGAGACCGTGGCCTCGTGGCCGATGCTGGAGTTCTCCTCGCGGATGTCCATGTAGGGGTAGGTGTCCGAGCGGCTGTCCTCGTCGAGCAGCAGCGCGTCGCACACCACCGAGGCCTTCGACCGCACCGCACCCTCGTCGACCTGCACCAGGCCGCGGTAGCTCGTGCGCCCTCCGCCCTTGGAGATGGACTTCGACACGATCGTCGAGGAGGTGTCCGGGGCCGTGTGCACCATCTTCGCGCCGGCGTCCTGGTGCATGCCCTCACTCGCCATCGCGACCGAGAGCACCTCGCCGCGGGCGCCGCGGCCGGTGAGCCACACGGCCGGGTACTTCATGGTCAGCTTGGAGCCGAGGTTGCCGTCGACCCACTCCATGGTGGCGTTCTCCTTGGCCACCGCGCGCTTGGTGACCAGGTTGAAGACGTTGGTCGACCAGTTCTGGATGGTGGTGTACCGGCAGCGCGCGCCCTCCTTGACGATGATCTCCACCACCGCGGAGTGCAGCGAGTCGGTGGTGTAGATCGGGGCGGTGCAGCCCTCGACGTAGTGCACGAACGAGCCGGGCTCACAGATGATCAGCGTGCGCTCGAACTGGCCCATGTTCTCGGCGTTGATGCGGAAGTAGGCCTGCAGCGGGATCTCGACCTGGACGCCCTCCGGCACCCAGATGAACGATCCGCCCGACCACACGGCCGAGTTCAGCGCGGCGAGCTTGTTGTCACCGGGCGGGATCACCGTGGCCCAGTGCTCCCTGAACAGTTCCTCATGCTCGCGCAGGGCCGTGTCGGTGTCGCAGAAGATGACGCCCTTCTTCTCCAGGTCCTCACGGATGGAGTGGTAGACGACCTCGCTCTCGTACTGGGCGCTCACCCCCGAGAGGTACTTCTGCTCGGCCTCCGGGATGCCCAGGCGGTCGAAGGTGTTCTTGATGTCCGTGGGGACATCGTTCCAGTCGGTGCTCTGCTTCTCCGAGCTGCGGATGAAGTAGTAGATGTTCTGGAAGTCGATCTGGTCGAGGTCGCCGCCCCAGTCGGGCATGGGCTTGCGCTCGAAGATCTCCAGGGCCCGCAGGCGGAACTTGAGCATCCACTCGGGCTCGTTCTTCAGGAACGAGATCTCGCGCACCACGTCGGGGTTGAGCCCCTTCTTGGGCTCGAAGACGTAGTTCGCGGGGTCGTGCCAGCCGAACTTGTACTGGCCCAGATCGATGTCGGGCGGCTTGACTGTGGACACGTTCCCTCCGAGGTCGCTGACGTCGCGCCTAATAAGGATACGCGCATTACCGGAATATGTGTGCGGACACCGAGAACGGTGTCACGCCACGGGCCCCTCAACCCGGTCGCGCGAGCCGACAGGTTATCCCACCGCGCGGCCTGGTGGCCGGGATGCGCCCGGGCGGCCCCTACGGGGCGGGGAACTCGGCCCGCTCGACGACCCGCCGCCCGCCGGCGATCACCCGCTCCCAGGCGACGACGGCCCGGGCTCCCGTGCCCGCGAGTCGCGGTGACGAGGCGAGGACGATGCCGCCCCGCGCCGACAGGCGGCGGGGCGTGGACCAGGCGCCGTCGTCGTCGCGCGCGGCGGCCACCACGGTGGCCCGCGCGGTCCCCGCCCGTTCGATCCACGCGACGGTGCCGCGGCGCTCGGCGCCCGACCTGATCCGGATGTTGCGGGCAGTCCCGCCACCCAG
>JBKHVQ010000317.1:0-2629 GCA_046569985.1 Thermoleophilia bacterium
AGGCTCGGGATTGCGATTTCAGATCCTGCCGTGAGCCCCGGGGGCACCGTCCGCACGCGCGCCGGCGCCGCGTCGGCTGCGAGCGCGTCCAGCGCCGGGGTGCGCGCGCGCTCGAGGCTCGTCGGCCGGCCCGGGCGCACGGGCTCGCTCGCGCCGTCGAGGATGAGGAGCGCCGCTACCACTCGATGCCCTGCTGGGCGCGGATGCCGGAGGCCATCGGGTGCTTGACGTTCATGACCTCGGAGACGAGGTCAGCCGACTCCACGAGCGGACCGGGGGCACGCCGGCCGGTGATGACGACGTGCTGGAATCCGGGTCGGTCCCGCAGTGTCGCGACCACGTCCTCGACGTCGATCCACCCCCAGTTGATCGGGTAGGTCAGCTCGTCGAGGAGGAGGAACTCATAGCGCTCGGCGGTTATCGCCCGCTTGACCCCGGCCCAGCCCTCGCGCGCCAGGTCGGCGGACTCCTCGAGGTCGCGCGAGAGCCAGGACCAGCCGTCGCCCATCTTTTCCCAGTCGATCCCTCCGAGCGCGCGGGCGGCCGCCAGCTCACCGACCTTCCACTTGCCGGACTTGACGAACTGGAAGACCCCGCAGCGGTAGCCGCGCGCCCACGATCGCATCAGGATCCCGAAGGCCGACGTGCTCTTGCCCTTGCCGTCACCGGTGACGACGATGACCAGCGGGTGATCGCGCGGCTTGCGGCGCTTCGGCTCGGCGCTGCCGCGGTCACCGGGCTGGTGGGGGACGTCGACGGAGGCGTCGCCGTGGCGACGCAGGGGGCCGTCTGGGTCCGCGGCCGGTCTGTCGATCATGCGGCTCTCCTCGCGCGGGGCGTCGGGGGGTCGAGGGGGTGGAGGCGGCCACCGGCCGCGGCGGCGAGCGCGCCGGCGAGGCCCAGCCGGACCGGACCGGACTCGGCGTCGATGACGTGGACCGCGCCGGCGAGCGCGCCGAGCCGCCGCGCCGCGGCGGCGATGGCCCGCGGATCGTCGGACGAGCGCCCGTCGGTCAGGACGAGCGCGATTGCGCGCCGCTGCGGGTCGCGGACGCGCTCGTCGCCGATCAGGCGCTCCGCCTCTCCCATGGCCGCGGCGAGGGGGGTGCCCCCGCCGGCGGGGAGATCGCGGACCGCGGCGGCGGCGCGCGCGAGGGGCGCGCCGGCCGGCACGAGGACCCGGGCGTGGCCGTCGCGGACGGCCACGATCGCCACCCGGTCGCGCCTCCCGTAAGCGTCGCGGAGCATCGCCAGGACGGCGCCCTTCACGCGCGCGAGCCGCCGCCGGGCGCCCATGGAGCCGCTCGCGTCGATCACCAGCACGAGGAGGACGCCCTCCCGACCGGACCTGACGTGTTCGCGCAGCCTGGCCCGATCGCCGTGGGCGAGCCGGCCAACGAGGGTGTCCACGATCGCGACGTCGCCGCCGCCGGCCGCCGGGCGGCTGTCGATCGAGCCGGCGGACGGTCCGCGCGAGCGCGCGCGCCGCCCCGACGGGCCGCGGCCCGCCCCGCCCAGTCGGAACGCCGGCGCCGGCAGCGCGGCGGCGGCCGGCGCCACGGCGCCGCGGGGCGCCGGCGAGCGCGCATCGAACCGGCTGCCCTCGCGGCCCGCCGGCCGCCCGACGCGGGCGCCGTCGCCGCCGTCGCCGGATTCGGGAGCCGCGCCACCGACGGGCCCCGACGGCGGCCCGTCGTCCGGAGGATCGCCGTCGAGGGCCCGGTCGATGTCGTCATCCTCGGGGGGCACGGCATCGAGCGGGTCGCGGTGGCGCCGGTGCGGCAGCGCGAGCCGAGCCGCCTCGCGGACGTGCCGTTCGTCCACCACGGGCGCGCTGTCGAGCGCCGCCAGGGCGCGAGCGGCGCGCGCACAAGCGATGTCCCCGCGGACGCTGTCGATGCCGAGCCGCGCGCAGGCGGCGGTGATGCGGTGCAGCTCTCGCTCGGGCAGCCCGACCCGGCCGAGCAGATCGCGCGCGGCCGCGATGCGCGCCCGCAGCGCATTCTCGGCGTCGGCCCAGGAACGCGCGAAGCCGGCCCGGTCCCGGTCGAACGCCAGCTGTCGCCTGACGATCTCCGCGCGTACGGCGGGATCGGCGGCCGCCGCGACGGTGACGGCGAGCCCGAACCGGTCGAGGAGCTGGGGGCGGAGCTCGCCCTCCTCGAGGTTCATCGTGCCCACGAGCTGGAAGCGAGCGTCGTGCTCGGCCGAGAGGGCCTCGCGCTCGATCCGGGCCACGCCCGACGCGGCGGCGTCGAGCAGGGCGTCGACGAGGTGGTCGGGCAACAGGTTGACCTCGTCGACGTAGAGGATCCCCGGGTGTGCGCGCGCGAGCAGGCCGGGCTCGAACGCGTGCCGGCCGTCGAGGGCCTGCGCCAGGTCGAGCGCGCCGACGAGCCGGTCGAGGGTCGCGCCGAGGGGGAGCTCGACGAGCCGGGCGGGGCGTAGCTCCGCCACCGCGTCGGCGGGGATGAACCCTGAGGGCGAGCGCTCGCCCGGCGCGAAGGCGAGCGCCTGGCCGGCGGCCGCCGCCACCGGCGGCAGCAGCGGCGCGAGCGCCCGCACCGCGGTCGACTTGGCCGTCCCGCGCTCGCCGCGCACGAGCAGACCGCCGACCCCGGGCGCGACC
>JBKHVQ010000318.1:0-4420 GCA_046569985.1 Thermoleophilia bacterium
GTCCCCTCAGGCCGTCGAAGTCGTGCGCGTTGACCATGTCGTAGGCACGCCGCATGGTGGCCAGGTGATCCATTGCAGTCCCCCCGAAGTGGATGTGCCGGGTCGGTGCCCGGTCGGTCGACCCGCCGGGGTCAACGTATGGCGGATCGACCCGTATGGGAATGCCCGGATCGCGCACCCCGGACGTGCGAGGATGCACGGCATGCCGAGGACGCGACGGATCGGGCGTGGGACGGGAGCCGTTCTGAGCGCGTGGGCCGCCGCGGGAGTGGTTGCGCTCGCGGCGGCGTGCGGAGGCTCGGATGGCGCAGAGCGCGTCGACACGGTGACCGCACCGATCACCCCCGCCGCCGGCGAGGTGGCGGCGGAGTGCCCATCCGCCGACGTGGTGGCCGCGGACCTGGGTATCGAGGGGCTGACCGCGGTGCCGGACACCCCGGCGCCGACCGTGACGACGAGCCTCGTGTGTGGCTGGGCGGTCGGTCGGATCGGCGAGGAGGGCGCCGCGACGGTGCGCTTCAGCGTCGACACGCTCCCGGACGCCGCGACGGCGGCCGCCGGCTACGACTTCTCACGCCAGACGATGGGTGGCTGCGCGCGCACGGGCAGCTGCGAGGCGGGCGACGATGTCGCCGACGACGTCTTCGAGGACGATGAGCGCACCTTCGTCACGTCGGACGTCTCCGACCTGACGGCGATCAGCGGTGGGCCGTTCTTCAGCACCGTGATCGTCGCAGCGGCCCGCAACGCGAACACCAACTGCGCGCTGGCGATAAGCGTCGGGTCCGCCGACCGAGCCGTCCTGACCGCGCCCGTGCGCCCGGCACGGCGGGCGGTGGCCGACTACTGCCGAGCGCAGGGGGCGTGATCCTCGGCGCCCCGGCGCGTGGGCGGCGAGGTGCGGGTCTATCCGCTCGTCGATACGACCTACGTCCGCTACCCGGGCCTGGACGCCCTGCGTCGCCGGCCTGGAGGACAGCGGGCATGCGAGCGAGGTGCGCCGCGTGGCGTACGAGTTCCAGCGCGGCGCGAACGAGGTGCTGGTGATCGGCCCGCGCGGCTGACCGTGGCCGGACCCGTCGCCGGGAAGGAATCAGCGGAGGGGGAGGGATTTGAACCCCCGGGGCCGGGGCTACCGACCCAACGGTTTTCAAGACCGCCGCATTCGACCGCTCTGCCACCCCTCCGTGCCGCAATCGGTACCATACGGCGCTCGCGCGGAGAGGTGGCCGAGTGGCTGAAGGCAACCGCCTGCTAAGCGGTTAACCGGGGTTAACCTGGTTCGAGGGTTCGAATCCCTCCCTCTCCGTTCATCCGCGCCGGCCGGGCGATACACGTCAGCGGTCGTAGACCTCCCGGCGGTGCCCGAGGGCGACGACGACCAGGAGCACGTCGTCGGTCACCGTGTAGATGATGCGGTAGTCACCGACGCGGACGCGGTAGGCCGGCCGACCCCGCAGCGGTCGAGCGGCTGGCGGCCGCGGATCGTCGGCCAAGAGCGCGATCGCTCCCTGGACCCGCCGGCGCGCCGGTGGATCGAGCTTTTGGAGAGCGCGGACGGCAGCCGGACGGAGCTCGATCCGGTATCGGCTCATTCCAAGCCGAGGTCGGCCTTCACCTGCTCCCAGGGGATGTTCGGGCCCTCTTCTGCCATCGCGGAGTCGAACGCGGCCACGTCGTCCGCCTCGTCGAGCGCTGCGGTCAGCCGCTCGTATTCCTCCGGGCTCACCAGCACCGCCGCGGGCCGGCCGTAGCGCTCCAAGATCACCGGCTCGGTGCAGGCCCTCTCAACGGCGGACGGCAGGTTGCTCCGCGCCTCGCTGATCTTCATCCTCGCCATGGAACTAACAGTACATCTTCGTGCCATTCTTGTACAAGACGCGGAGCCTCAGGTTCATCCCGGAGTGCCCCGCTGCCGGGCACCGTTGTGTGTGACCGCCGTCCGGATGAGCGCGATGAAGGCATCCGCGTCGACATCGTCCCCCTCACGCAGGTCGATGGCGCGGCGAACATTGCCGTCGGCTCGCGTCGAACAGGCCCGCCGGGTCGGGAAGGGACGCCCCGTTCGCGAACGTCAGCTTCACCTTGTCCCGGTACGTCTCGCCGGTGCAGATGATCCCGTCGTGCGACCAGGTGGGGGTGCCCCGCCACTTCCACTCCTCCGCGACATCCGGATCGGCCTGCCAGATGAGCGCGCGCACCCGCGCGAGCGTCTCGCCGCGCCAGTCGCCGAACTCGGCGATGCGCCCGTCGATCAACTCCGACAGACACGGCCGCTTGCCGGTGTCGGACTCGCCCATATGTCGCCACCTCGCTGTCCGCGTCGCGCGGGCGCCGGTGATCCGGCGCCCGCGGGCTCCGGCGCCTATGCGGTGCGCTTGATGTTCACCACGATGCGGCCGGTGACGGTGCAGTTGTAGCCGCTCTGGTTCTGGACGGCATTCGACATGAGGAAGTCGTTGCAGGCGCCGTTGATCCGGACGCTGCGCCTCAGGGTCTGGCCCTTCTTCTTCAGGCTCAGCAGCTGGCGGTCGGTGGCGACCGGCACCGTGAGCGGCAACTGCGCGAGTTGCATCGGGTGGACCGAGCTCTCATCGTCGCGGACCTTCGCGCTCAGCCCGGGGATCACGCCCATGCATTCGAGCGACTGCCTGCCACCCCCGATGCGCTGGAGCCCCACGCTCACGCGGCGCACCAGCGGGGTCAGCTCGGGGTCCTTCTCCCGGGGCGTCGGGAACAGGGAAACCAGCAGCCGGCCCCGGAGAACGGGCTTGCAGGCGGGCGGTGGGCCCAGGTCGACCCGCTCGGCGGGAGCGCAGTTGTTCGTCTCCCGCGTGACCGTGTACTTGGCCTTGTGCACGGCGCCAGCGCCGGAACGCCTGACGCTGCGGACCCCGTTGCTCGACACGTCACCGTTGACCACGACAACTCGCACCCGGCGCGGCGCCCCCAGCTCGAACTCGGCCTCGTACTCGCCCAGCGTGTCGCGTCCGGGCGTGCATTCCCGAGCGTTGTTCTCGGTCACCCGCACCTTCACGTATCCGGCGGTGTCGAGGGTCGCCCAGTATCCCGTGACCGTCGGCACCTTGACACCGGGCGGGAGGCCCGGGATGTTCGGGATCGTCAGCGCCGACGCGAGCGACGGCAGCGCCAGCAACGCGGCGAGACCCACCGCGGCAAGACCGGCGCGAAGCGTTCTGCGTGTCATGGGGACTCCTCGGGGACGATGCGGCGCGACCCTTCGCGCGTCGGCGTTACGTTATTGCCGGCCCGGCGATCCGGCAACGGGAGCGCAGCGGTGTGTCGCCTCAGCCCGAGGCCGCCAACGTCCCGTCATCGGGGCCCGCGGCCGTCGCGTTCGCGGTCGCGTGCGCCTCCTGCTCCCTCTCGACCAGGTCGAAGTAGAGGTAGGTCGTCGTGAGCGCGGCGATCGGCATGGCGAACATGTAGACGACCGCGGAGATCAGGTTCACCACCGCGAACGTGGCGCCCGTGCCGATCAGCGCCAGCACGCCGATGGCCGGGCCGAGGAACAACGCCGTGCCCGTGATGCCGATGACCACGGCGGCGATACGCCACCAGTTGCCGCTCGACAGCGCGCCCGAGCGCCGCAGCGGCCCCGGCCGCGGGTGGCCCTCGACACCGACGGCGACCGCGAACAGCGACCAGCGCACGAGGAAGAAGATCGCGACGGGCACCAGCACGAGCGTGCTCTGCAGCACCGTCTGCACGCCGAGCGCCACCAAGAGCGCCAGCACCAACTCCCGCCAGCGCGGCAGGATCGAGCGATACGCGTCGAGAGCCGTGACCCGCTCGCCGGCGGCGATCCCCACCGCCGCTCGCGCGGTGGCGGCATGGACGAGCGTCAGGCCGAAGAAGCCGAAAAACAGCCCGATCACCAGGGCGATCCACGCGACGAAGGTGTTCTGTTCACCGGCCTCGTCGAGCAGCAACTCCAAGCTCGTGATGTTGAACAGCAGCCACTGGACGAGCGCGATGAGGACCCCGAGCGGCAGGAAGAGGACGCCGATGCCGAAAAACGTGCGCGGGTGGCGGCCCATCATGCGCAGCGCCGTGGTGAGCAGCTGGCCCCACGCGCGCCGGCGCCGGAGGTGGACGGGTGAGGTGGGGGTCCACGTGGTCCGCGAGAAGCCCCACACGAACAGCGCGGCGATCCCGGCCAGCGCGATGACAAAGGGCAGGGGATTCGCCTTTGCGCGCCGCAGGATCTCCGAGCCGGTTCCGACCGCGGTGCAGAAGAAGTCGGTGGCGCTGGTCCCGATGATCCCGCCCCCGCTCGGGACGGTGAACGTGTCATCGCGCCAGAACTGCTGCGACCAGGTGATCGGCTGCGTCCACGAGAGCTTCTCGTTCGGCCCGGTGGGCCCGTTGAAGACGCTCGCCTGCTGCTCCCCCCAGC
>JBKHVQ010000319.1:0-2187 GCA_046569985.1 Thermoleophilia bacterium
CGAACAGCAACTCCAGGTGCTCGCGGTAGAGGCTCAACTGCGCGCGCACCACCCCGGGGTCGTGGACGGCGCGCGCCAGCACGAATGCGCCCTCCACGGTGGTGAGCAGACCGTCGGCGAGCGCGTCGGGGTCGATCGCGCGCGCCGGCGGCCGGTGCCGGGCCGCCGCGCGGATCATCCCGCCGATGCGCTCCCGCCAGGCGAGCATCGACTCGGCGATCAACGCCCGCCCGGTGTCGCCGACGACCTCGCGTTCGTAGAGGAACGAGGCGAACATGCAACCCGGGGGCTCGGTGGCCCCGCCGAGTTCCTCGGCCAGCAGGCCCACCATCAGCAGCAGGCGCTGCACCGGGTCGGCTCCCAGGCGCTCCGCGCGCGCCGACAGGTCGTCGAGGTGGTCCATGTCCCCCCGGGCGTAGCGCTCGAGCAGCGCGTCGCCGAGGGCCGCCTTGGTGGGGAAGTGGTGGAAGAACGCGCCCTTCGATGCGGCAGCGGCCGCGAGCACCGCGTCGACGCTCGTCGCCGAGAACCCCTTCTCCATCACCAGGACATGGGCGGCGTCGAGCATGCGCTCGCGGGTGGCCTGGGCGTTCCGGGACATAGGGTCACCGTAACAGACTGTGCGGTCTTGTCGCTTCCCTCAACCAATTGACCGGTTTGAGGATCACGGTATTGACATCAGACCAAACAGTCGGTTGGACTGGCACAGACCAAACAGTCTGTTTCCGACTTTCAGGGAGGTTCCGATGTCCGCCACCGCCACCGAAACGTCACGCGTCGTCGATCAGGAACGCGCCGAGGCGTTCGCAGAGCGCCTCGTCGGTGTGCTGAATGACGGCGCTCTGGCCGTGATGATCTCCGTCGGCCACCGCACCGGCCTGTTCGACCAGATGGCCGACGGGCTCGCCCGCGACAGTCACGCGCTGGCCGACCGCGCCGGGCTGAACGAGCGCTATGTCCGCGAGTGGCTGGCGGCGATGCTCGCCGGGGGCGTCGTCGAGCACGCGGGCGGGGGCGCCTTCCGGCTGCCGCCCGAGCACGCGCGCTGGCTCACCCGCGCCGTCTCGCCCGACAACATCGCCGTCACCTGCCAGTTCATCCCGATGCTGGGTCAGGTGGAGGACGCCGTGATCGAGTGCTTCCGCAACGGCGGCGGCGTGCCCTATGAGCAACACCCGCGGTTCCACGCGGTGATGGAGGAGGACAGCGCCCAGACGGTCGTCGCGGCCCTCGAGGACGCGATCCTGCCGCTCGTGCCGGGGCTCACCCGCCGGCTCGACGAGGGTATCGACGTGCTCGATGTGGGCTGCGGCCGGGGGCGGGCGCTGCTGCTCATGGCGCAGTCGCACCCCGCCAGCCGTTTCACCGGCATCGACCTGTCGGCCGATGCCGTCGCCCATGCCACCGAGCGCGCTTCGGCGGCGGGGCTGTCGAACCTGCGCTTCATCGCGGCCGACCTCTCCGGGTTCGACAACGACGCCGAGCCCGAGGCCTACGACCTGGTGACCGCGTTCGACGCGGTGCACGACCAGGCCCATCCGCTCGCCCTGCTGCGCGGTGTGCGCCGGTCGCTGCGCCCCGGCGGTGTCTTCCTGATGCAGGACGTCGCCGCATCCAGCGAGATCCACGAGAACGCCGACCATCCGCTCGGCGCCCTCCTGTATGCCGTCTCGACGATGCACTGCATGACCGTCTCACTGGCCCAGGGCGGCGAGGGGCTCGGGACGATGTGGGGCATCCAGCGCGCACAAGCCCTGCTTCAGGAGGCCGGTTTCCCCTCGGTGAGCGTCGAGCGACTGGAGCACGACATGTTCAACGCGTACTTCGTCGCGCGGCCGTGACTCACTCTGAAGAGTGATGTTCAGCCTACAGGAATGTGACGGTCGGCCACGGTGCCTGTGAGGATTCCGTGATCACCCTTGCGTCCGCGGGCCGGGGGCATGACATTCCGCATCACTCCCCGGAAGATGACGACACATCGAGGCACGTATGAAGCGCATCGCGTTGGTAGTGAGTCTCTCGCTCGCCCTGGCGGCCCCGGTCGCCCTCGCCGGGCCCCCCGGCACGACCACCGGTCCGGCCGGTAAGCCCGAGACGAAGCCCGTCGCCCCGCAGGCGAAGAAGGGCAAGCTGATGATCGTGGTGCGCGCGTGCGTCACCGCGGACGCCACCAAGGACCAGGTCGCG
>JBKHVQ010000320.1:0-2482 GCA_046569985.1 Thermoleophilia bacterium
CCCATCGGCGCACCACCTCCGAGTCCCCAGGGTGCGGTCCGGCGGCGGTGACGACGACGCCGGTCGTGAGGACGGTCGCCACCGCCGCCAGGACGACGCCGGCCAAGGGTCCGCGCCGCGGATCCCAGGTCCGCGTGCGTCCGGCGCGGCGGTCGAGCGCGTGCAGGAAGGTGAGCGTGCCGCAGGCCAGGGCGACCATCGACAGCAGGAAATGCGAGCCCACCGCGAGGGGGTGCAGCCCCGAGAGGACGGTCACGGCGCCCAGTGGGGCCTGCGCCGCCGACGTGGCCGCCGCGCCCAGCGACCAGCGTTTCAGCGCCCGGGACGCCCCCGGGGCCCACTGGGCGAGCACCCACGTTCCGATCGCGACGCCCACGACGACGCCCGACAGCAGTCGGTTGGTGTACTCGATCACCGCGTGGCCGCTGGTCTCGGGCACCACGCCGCCCTCGCAGAGCGGCCAGTCGGGGCAGCCGAGCCCCGAGCCGGTCAGCCGCACGATCGCTCCGCTGGGAACGATGATCCAAAGCAGGGCCAGGTTCACGAGGGCGACGATCGCCAGCGCGTGGGGTGTTCTCAGCCGGTTCAGGAGCCTCATGTCCGCCCATGTTAGTGGCGGTCGGGCACGGTTCGCGGGTGTCAGACTCACATCATCAGCCGGAGAGACGACCCCACCCGAGATGCACCGACCGACGAGCGCCGCCGAGCCCGAGCGGGCGCGATCGCCGGAGCCTGCATCATCGTCACCGCGATCATCGCCGCGCTGGCCTTCGCCTGGCCGGAGGGGGTCGACGCTCGCCACATCGTCGACGACACCGTGGCCGGCCAGGCGGAGGTCGATGCGCCCCGGCGCGCCACCCTGCGCGACCGGGCCGTCCCCGCGAGCGCCTTCTCGCGGCGCGCGAGCGCCGCAGGCTGGCGTCCGGTCGCCATCTGGGACCAGGAGGTCCACGGCCGGGACGCGGTCTCGGTGGTGTGGGAGAAGGCCGGGCACCGGGTGGTGCAGACGGAACTGTCCGGCGCGCCCATCGGGCCCCCGGAGGGCTTCGGGCGGACCGGGCGCGGAGGGGTGCTGCTGTACGGCGCCGAGGGCGAACTGCGCAATGTCGTCACGTGGACCGCGCGCGGGCGCACCGCCGTGCTGTCGGGGGCCGACCTCTCGGTGGGCGACCTGTACGACCTCGCCGGCGGGCCGGCGGACGGGTGAATCGACGAAATCCACGCGGGGGCTTGTGCCCGGCGTACCGGCGGCCGATGTGAGTGGCATTGGATCATCCGCCCGTGGGAGTCGTCATGGCCGTTCGAGAGGCGTTTCGCCGGGCGGCGGGCAGTTTCGTGCTGACCGCCGCCGTCATGGTGTCGCTTCACCTGCTGCTCAAGTAGCCGCGCCGTCCGCCGCCGGCGGGCGGCGGGCGACGGGTGCACGCTGGGCGCTCGCGCTCGCCGCGATCCTCGTGCTGACCGGGCTCCTCCCCCCGCTCGCCTCGGCCCACCCGGGGTATGCCGGTGTCGATCGGCTCGGCGACCGGGTGCGGATGGAGTTCGAAGCGCCGATCGAGGAGGCGTTCCTGCGGTTGGAGGTGCGGGACGCGGGCGGGGTCCGGGTGTCCGGCGCACCGCGGCGCGACCCGCGTGATCCGCGGGGGGTGGTGGCCGATCTGCTCGGCGATCCCGGCCCCGGTGGCACGGTGACCTGGCGCGCCATGGCGCAGGACGGCCACGCTCAGGGCGGTGTGGTGCGCCTCGCCGACGGGTCCGGGATCCCGGGTGCCGACGCGGGCGTCGATTCCGGCAACGCGCCGCTCACCCTGATCGCGCGCGTCCTCCTGCTGCTCGGGCCGCTCGTGGTGGCCGGGGCGATGTTCCTCGCCGGCTGGGTCCTGGCGCCATCGCTGCGCGAGGGTGGCGTCCGCCCGCCCGGGGGCGGTGACGACCGTTCCGCGTTCGCGGCACGGGCCGAGGCGGCGCTCGCCCCCGCGGCGACGGCGTGGTGGAGGGCGCTGCTGGTCGCGGGGGCCGCCTGGCTCCTGGGGCTCGTCCTGCAGCCGCCGGCCGTCCTGCTGGGCCTCGGGGCAGGCGCCGGCGACCTCCCGGAGCTCCTCACCGAGACCCGCCTCGGTGTCGCATGGTGGGTGCAGGCGGGGGCGCTTTCCGCCGTCGTGGCCGTCGCCCTCGTCGCCGGGGCCGGAGGCCCGGCGCCCCGCGGCTTCCCGCGGCCCGCGCTCTGCGCGGTCGGGGCGGCCGCCGCCTCGGCGGCGCTGCTGGCGATCTCCTGGTCGGGGCACGCGTCGACAGGCAAGGACCGTTCGGCGAACATCGCGATCGACGCGCTCCACAACCTCGCCACCGCCGCCTGGATCGGGGGACTGGTCGCTCTCGTCGCGATCCTGCCGGCCATCGCGAGCCGTCTCGGCCCCGTCGACCGGCTGCGGCTGTCGGCGGGTGTGGTGGTGCGCTTCTCGGGCCTCGCGGCGGCGTCGGT
>JBKHVQ010000321.1:0-2428 GCA_046569985.1 Thermoleophilia bacterium
GCGGGGGATGGGAGACGCAGGCGGGGGGGCGCCCTGGGGGCGCCCACCGGCCGTAGATCCCACCGGTCTCAGCGACGCATGGTCCTGATCAGGCGAGGACCTTGCGCTTCATCGCCTCGTACTCGTCCTGCGTGATCGCCCCGCTGTCGAGCAGGGCCTTGGCCTGCGCGATCTGGGATGCGGGGTCGGTGCCCTTGGCCGCGACGTCCTGCACATACGCGTCGAAGCTCGCCTTCGCGCTGGCCTGAGCCTCCGTCTGGCGCTCGGCCATACCGCGGCCACGGGCGATCAGATAGATGAACAATCCAAGGAACGGGAAGATGACGAAGAGGATGATCCAGCCCGCCTTCGCCCATCCGGATGTGTCCTTGTCGCGGAAGAGATCGGCCACGACGTTGAACAGGATCAGGATGTAGAAGAACAGGGCGTAGATGATGAGGATCGTCCAGAAGAGCTCGAGAAGCGGGTAATCGTCCACTCGATGCCTCCTTTCGGGGTTTGGTGACTCATGCGGGTGGCATGCATCACCGCCCCGCCGAGTGTGAGGATCGTATGCACCGGCCGACCCGGCCGCCTCCGGCGCCGATCTCACCCGGGTGATTCGGCGAGCCCCGCAATCGGGCGTCGCGTCCGACGGGCCGCCGGCGGGCGGCGAGGCGCGCCACGGGCCCTGTTCACCCGGGTGAGCGGCGGCACCGGAGCCCGCGACCGGACGGGACGTTCCTACCATCGCGGACGGCGGCTGTCAGAAGGCCAAGGCGCATCCACGGCTCCAGGGCCGCCGATCGCCACGCCCGTCGGTTTCCGGCGTCCGGCGCACAACACAAGGGGTTGAGATGCAGTTGATGATGATCGGCGTCAAGTCGAAGGATGCGGGGCTCAGCGCCCTCGACCGCCTCGCCGACGCGGTCGCTGAGGGCACCATCAGCGTGGACGACGCGGCGCTCGTCTACCGCAACGACACGGGCAAGGTGAAGATCCACCAGACCCACGATGTCTCCGCCAAGGGCGGCGCCATGCGCGGCGGCGCGGTGGGCCTCCTCGTGGGCCTGGTCGCGGCCCCGGCCGTCGTCGCGGCGACCGCGGTGGGTGCGGGCGCAGGTGCCCTCATCGCGAAGGCCCGCGACAGCGGCCTCAGCGAGAAGCTCATGAAGCAGATGGGCGACCTGATCGAGGGTGCCGAGGCGGCGGTGTTCGTGCTGGCCGACGACTCGTCGACCCTCATGATCGGCTCCCTGCTGGAGGAACTCATCGCCGAGGGCTACGACGTGAACTACGCGATCGTGCCCGCTGAGGCCCAGGACTTCCTGCGGGAGACCCTGAAGCTGGCGGCGAGCGCGAGCTGAGCCCCTGACCCGGGTCCGCCGGCGCGGACCCGGGTCCCGGCCCCGTGGGCCTGCGCGTGGCCGCGTGACCGGCCCTGCCGTAGAATCGGGTCGTGCGGGGCCACGACACGCGCGTCGCGCGCGACAGTCCGGACGACCGCCCGTCGCGGGGCGGGGACACCCGACGTTCCGCGGGCGGCGGCGGCGGGCACGAGAGCGCCCCGGTGCCACCCGCCATCGCTGTCGGTCGCCCGCGCGTGATGAGCGCCCTGACCGGTGGCGACGCACCGCTGGTCAGCGTCGTCGCCCCCGGCGGCTACGGGAAGACGACCGCCCTCGCCCAGTGGGCGAGGGATGACGGGCGTCCTGTCGCCTGGGTTACGGTCACCGACCGGCACGACGACCCGGTGGTCCTGCTGGCCGCGGTCGTCGAGGTGCTGTCGGCGATCGGCCTGCCGGCCGTCGACAGGCCGCTCGCGCGGGCGGCATCGCCGTGGCCCGCCCACGCAGCCGAGATCGCAGCCCTCCCGGGAGAGGTCGGCGCGCCGCTGATCCTCGTGCTGGACGACGTTCACCTCCTCGTCTCCGACGAGGCCCTCGGCGTGGTGGGCGCCCTGGCACAGGGGATGCGGGTGGGATCCCGCCTCGCTCTCAGCGGCCGCTCGGAGGTCGCATCCGTGGTCCCCGCGGCGCGCGCCGCGGGCCGCGTCGTCGAACTCGGCTCCCGGGACCTCGCCCTCACCGAGGCCGAGGCCGCCGAGCTGCTGCTGGCGCTCGGGTTGCCGCCCGCGCCCCAGGCCACCGCGGCGCTCATCCGGCACACGGAGGGATGGCCCACGGGTGTGTACCTCACCGCGCTCGCACGCCGCGGAGCCGGCGGACCCGGCCTCGGTGAGGGCGAGGTCGACCGCTTCGTCGCGGACTACCTGTGGAGCGAGCACCTCGCGGCCCTGCCCGAGGACGATTTGACGTTCCTCATGAGATCGGCGGTGCTTGACCGGTTCTCGGCCGCCATGTGCGACGCCGTGCTCGGGCGCGACGACTCCGGGCGGATGATCGAGCGCGCCGAGCGCTCGAGCCTCTTCGTGGTGCCGCTCGACCGC
>JBKHVQ010000322.1:0-3768 GCA_046569985.1 Thermoleophilia bacterium
TTAACCAGCACCCTGCTCTGCGGTGTCCGGACTTTCCTCGGACCGATCGCTCGGCCCGCGGCTGCCTCGCCTGCTGCTCCAGACTAGCGCGCCGCAGGCGGATCAGAGGGCGCGCATCACCCCGGCGACGACGCCGAGGATGACCATCTGCTCGGACTCGATGATCGGGTAGGCATCGTTCTCGGGCTGCAGGTAGACGCGACCCTGGCGGCGGCGGAAGCGCTTGACGGTCGCCTCGTCCTCGATCTGGGCGACCACGATCTCGCCGTCCTCGGCGACCGGGCTGCTGCGCACCACCACGAGGTCACCCTCGAAGATCCCGGCGTCGATCATCGAGTCGCCGACCACACGCAGCACGAAGTCGCCGGGGAACGGGCTGGTGACCCAGTCCTCGACGTCCTGCTCGGCGAGCCGGGGCATGCCTGCCGCCACCTGACCCACCAGCGGAAGGGACGCGACCTCGCGCTGAGGGCTCGCGACCGGGACCTCACCCTCGTCGAGCCCGCACACGTACATCGCGCGCGGCTTGGACGGGTCGCGCTTGATGTAGCCGGCGCCCTCGAGTTTCGCGAGGTGGGCGTGCACGGTCGACGGTGACGCCAGGCCCACCGCGAGCCCGATCTCGCGGACGGTGGGCGGGTAGCCGTTGCGGCGGCAGTGGCCGGAGATGAACTCCAGGATTGCGGCCTGCCGCTCGGTCATGTCCCCCACGATCACGTCTCCCGGTACGAACAGATGTTCTCACGAGGCTAGCACGCGCGCAGGTCGCCACCCAAGCACGGCGAGATGTTCGCTCCGGCTCCCATCCGGGCGCGGCGCATGGGTATACTCCCGCTCCGCGCGCGCTCGTGGCGGAATTGGTAGACGCGCAAGGTTGAGGGCCTTGTGACCCGTACGGGTCGTGGAGGTTCAAGTCCTCTCGAGCGCACTCCCCGGCAGGCCCCGCTCCGGCGGGGCCTACCGCGTTCCGGGGACCGTCCCTCAGGGCGCCTTCACCACTCCTGCCCCGCTCCGTGCGGCGCAGGCGGTCGCGCAGGCGCCGCCGGCCGAAGGGTGCGATCGGGCACCCGGCAGGCGCCGTAGACGCGGTCCGGGCGGCGGGCAACGCGCCCCGCGGACCCCACTCGCCCCGGGGTGCGCGATCAGGTCAGGAGCGCCCCGGGGTCGGGGGGCACGTCGACCGCGCAGGCGCGCAGCACCTCCAGGGGGACGACATCGAGGGCGCGCTCGTGCGTGGAGGCGAGCACCACCCAGGCGGGCACGCCGTCGTGGTAGGCGCGCAACCAGTTGACGGCGGTCACGCACCACCGGTCGCCGGGAACCAGCCCCGGGAACCGGTACATCGGCATCGGGGTGATCAGATCGTTGCCGATCGCCCGCTGGTGGTCGAGGAACTCGTGGGTGACGACCGCGCAGATCGTGTGACTGCCCAGGTCCTCCGCGCCCGTGGAACAGGACCCGTCACGGTAGAAGCCCGTGAGGGGGTCGGCGCTGCATGGCTCCAGTTCGCCGCCCAGGACATTGCGATCGGTCATCGCACAAGTATCGCCCAGCGCGCGGTGCGCGGGCCCGACGTGCTTGACATACTCCCACCCTGTATATGACGATGGTCGTGCCAGAGGATCTCCCCGGACCGATGAGAGGGCGCCATGATCACCGACGGCCGACACGGCGACACGGCTCACGCCCACCCCGACAGCGACGGGCACGCCCACCGCGACGACGGTGGCCATGGGGGCCATGGGGGTGGCCTCGGTGGCCACGCCGCGATGTTCCGCCGGAGGTTCCAGGTCACCCTGCTCCTGACCCTCCCGGTGCTGCTCTACAGCGAGCATCTGCGGGGATGGATCGGCCTGGGGCACGCCGATCCACCGGGTGGCTGGTGGGTGAACCCGGTTCTCGGGACGGTCATCTTCCTCTACGGCGGGTGGCCGTTCCTCACCGGCGGGATGGCCGAGGCCCGGGCACACCGCCCCGGGATGATGCTGCTGATCGCGATGGCGATCACCGTGGCGTACGCCGCCAGCCTCGCCGGGTCCCTGGGGGCCGGCGACATCGACGTCTGGTGGGAACTGGCGCTGCTGATCACGATCATGCTGCTCGGCCATTGGCTCGAGATGCGAGCGATCGGGCAGGCGCGGGGTGCGCTGGCCGCCCTTGCGGACCTGCTTCCCGACGCGGCCGAACGCGTGGCCGGCGACGGCGTGGAGAGCGTGCCCGTCGGGGACCTGCGGGTGGGCGACATCGTCCTGGTGCGTCCCGGGGGCCGGGTGCCGGCCGACGGGCGGGTCGTCGACGGCGTGGCCGAGGTGGACGAGTCGATGGTCACCGGAGAGTCGCGGCCGGTGCCGCGGGGTGCCGGCGACCGCGTCGTGGCGGGGACCGTCGCCACCGACTCGTCACTGCGGGTGCGGATCGACGCCGTCGGGGAGGAGACGGCGCTCGCCGGTATCCGGCGCCTCGTCGAGGAGGCCCAGTCGTCCCGCTCGCGGGCGCAGGCCCTCGCCGACCGCGCGGCCGCCCTGCTCTTCTACGTCGCCCTCGTCTCGGCAGCGTTGACCATTGTTGCCTGGTCGGCCGCCGGCGAGCCCGAGACGGCCGTTGTGCTCGGGGCGACGGTGCTCATCATCGCCTGCCCCCACGCCCTCGGCCTGGCGATCCCGCTGGTCGTGTCGATCTCGACGTCGCTGGCCGCGCGCAACGGGATCCTGGTGAAGGACCGCCTGGCGCTGGAGCGGATGCGCACCGTCGACGCCGTCCTCTTCGACAAGACCGGCACGCTCACCGCCGGCGCGCACCGGGTGACCGCCGTGCACGCGGCCGACGGCGAGGACGCCGCCGAGGTGCTGTCCCTCGCGGCGGCGGTGGAGGCCGAGAGCGAGCACCCGCTCGCCCGCGCGATCAGGGCGGCGGCGGCCGAGCGGGCCGAGGCGCCCGAGGCGAGCGGCTTCACCTCGATGGCCGGCCGGGGCGTGCGCGCCACCGTCGCCGGCCACGATGTGGCCGTCGGTGGACCCTCGCTGCTCCGCGAACTCGGCGTCGAGGCTCCCGAGAGCCTGCGCGGAGCCGTCGACGAGGCCGCGCGGCGCGGGGCGTCGCTGCTCACCGTGGTGCGCGACGGCGTGGTCATCGGGGCTCTGCGACTGGAGGACACCGTGCGCCCGGAGTCGCGCGCGGCCGTCGACGCCCTCCACGCCCGCGGCGTGAGCGTGGTGATGATCACCGGCGACGCGCGGGCCGTGGCCGAGGCGGTCGGCGCCGACCTCGGCATCGACGAGGTGTTCGCCGAGGTCCTCCCCGCCGACAAGGACCGGGCCGTCGCCGGGTTGCAGGAACGCGGCCACGTCGTGGCGATGGTGGGCGACGGCGTCAACGACGCCCCGGCGCTCGCCCGCGCCGACGTGGGCATCGCCATCGGCGCGGGGACGGACGTGGCGATCGAGTCCGCCGGGGTCGTGCTGGCCTCCGACGACCCGCGGGCCGTCGTGGGGGTGCGGCGCCTCTCGGCGGCCGGCTACCGGAAGATGGTGCAGAACCTCTGGTGGGCCGCCGGGTACAACATCGCGGCGATCCCCCTCGCGGCGGGGGTGCTCGCGCCCGTCGGCTTCATCCTCCCGATGGCGGTCGGCGCGGTGCTGATGAGCGTTTCCACCATCGTCGTCGCGGTCAACGCCCAGCTCCTGCGACGCACGGATCTGAGCCTGGGCGCCCCGGCGCGTGCCGCACGCGCGTGACGTCGGCCGGGGGCCCGGCGATAATCGCCCCATG
>JBKHVQ010000323.1:0-1973 GCA_046569985.1 Thermoleophilia bacterium
GGCCGCCGCGGCCGCCTGGCGCAGCGGCATGCCCGCGGCGAGGTGGGCGGCCAGCGTCGCGGAGTGCGTGCACCCGGCGCCGTGCGTGGTCGCGCGCGGCAGCCTCACGCCGGGAATGAGGGTCACCCCCTCGTCGTCGCAGAGGGTGTCACCCGCCTGGGCGCCGTGACCTCCGGTCACGACGGCGGCACAGCCGTGGGCCGCGTGAATGGCCCGCGCGAGCCGTTCCGGATCGTCGCTGTCCAGTCCGGTGAGGGCCCGGGCCTCGAACAGGTTGGGGGTCGTCACCCGCGCCAGGGGCAGCAGATGGCGGCGGTACGCCCGCTCGCCGCCGGCATCCATGAGCGGCGCTCCCGATTCGGCACGCAGGACCGGATCGACCACCAGCGGGACCTCGTCGTCCGCCGGCAGGCGCGCAAGCGAGGCCGCGACCGCCTCGACGAGGACCGGCGTGCCCAGCATCCCCGTCTTGACGGCGTCGATGCCGATGTCCGCGGCGACGGCCGCGATCTGGGCATCGATGAACCCGGGGTCGAGCGTGCGCACGGCCGCCACCCCGAGGGTCGACTGTGCGGTGAGGCCGGCTATCGCGCACTGCGGGAAGCCGCCGGCCCGCACGATTGCCTTGACGTCGGCGAGCACGCCCGCGCCGCCGCCCGAGTCGGTCCCCGCAACGGTCATCACGCGGGGAACCCCGTCGACCAGCCGTGCGCGGAGTTCGGCCGCGGCGGCCGCCGGGTCCGAGGCGTCACAGATCGCGCGGACCACGACGGCCCGGTGGGCGCCGAGCGCCGCCACCCGTCCGATGCGCCGGGCGTCGATCCCGCCGATCGCGAACCACGGCAGGGGTGCGGTGCGCGCGGCGGGTGCGACCGGCGCGAGGCCGGTCGGGGATCGGCCGGGTTTGGTCGGTGTGCTCCAGAGCGGGCCGACCGACGCGTAGTCGGCGCCCTCGTCGGCGGCGCGGTCGAGCATCTCCCCGCCACGTGTCGAGCGCCCGATGACGCGGTCGGGTCCCAGAAGGGCGCGGGCCTGCGCGGGGTGGGTGTCACCCTGCCCGAGGTGGACGCCATCGGCTCCAGATGCGCGCGCGAGATCGACGGAGTCGTTGACGATGAAGAGGATGCCCGCCCGGCGCGCGGCGCCCGCGCACGCCCGCGCGGCGTCGCGGAGCCGGTCGTCGTCGAGGGTGCGGTCGCGCAGCTGCACGATGTCGACCCCGGCCGCTGCGAGCCCCGGGATGCGGTCGGCGAGAGCCCCGGCGGCGATGCGCGCGGGTGCGACCAGGTACAGCCGGGCCTCGTCCAGCAACCTCCGTCGTGTGGCGCCGTTCACGTTCCCATCTGCGGCATCCCGAGGTCATCGGTGGAGGCCATCGCGTGGTGCAGCCGGGGGATGCGTCCCGCCAGGTGGGCGGCGCGGCCCGCCTCCACCGCGAGGCGCAACGCCCGGGCCATCCTCACGGGGACCGCGGCGCGCGACACCGCCGTCGCCGCCAGCACGGCGTCGCACCCGAGTTCCATCGCGAGGGCGGCGTCGGACGCCGTCCCGATGCCGGCGTCCAGCACTAGAGGCACCGTGGTCACCTCGCGCATCAGCGCGAGGGCGTGCGGATTGCCGATGCCGAGCCCGCTGCCGATCGGCGAGCCGAGCGGCATGACCGCGGCGCACCCGGCGTCCTCGAGACGCCGGCCCAGGACGGGATCGTCGGTGGTGTAGGCGAGGACCACGAAGCCGTCCGCGGCGAGCGCCTCCGCGGCGGCGAGCAGTTCGACCGCGTCAGGGAGCAGGGTGCGCCGGTCGCCGATGACCTCCAGTTTGATCCAGTCGGTCTCGAACGCCTCGCGCGCGAGGCGCGCAGTGGCGATCGCCTCACGAGCCGTGCGGCAGCCGGCCGTGTTGGGCAGAACGCGCGCTCCCTCGGCGACGATGGCATCGAGCAACCCGTGCGGGGCGCTCTCCACCCTCCGCAC
>JBKHVQ010000324.1:0-5220 GCA_046569985.1 Thermoleophilia bacterium
ACGAGGCGCAGGATGGACAACTCCCGGTCGGTCAGGCCGACGGCCTGCGTGCCGGAGCCCCCGCCGCCGCTCTCGCCGGGCTCGGACGTGCGGCCCCGGGGGTGGTACACGGGGCCCTCGACCACCTGGCGGATCGTGGAGGGCAGGTCGAGCGGGTTGATCGACTTGACGACATACCCGGCCGCCCCCTGGTGCAGGGCCTGGTCGATGTGCTCGGGGTCCTCGAACATCGAGAGGATGATGACCTTAAGGTCCGGGAAGTCCTTGCGCAGCTGGGCCAGCGTCGTGAGACCGTCGCCGTGGGGCATGCGAAGGTCGAGGATCACCACGTCGGGGTTGACCCGGGGTACCAGGTCCAGCATCTCCTGCCCGCTCATCGCCTCGCCCACCACGCTGATGTCGGGAGCGGTCTCGAGAGCCCGTTTGATGCCGTCCAGCATCAGCCGGTGATCGTCGGCGATCGCGATCCGGAGCGGGGGGCGTGTGGTCGAGAGCGGTTCGGGCACGTATGGGGACCGGCGAGACTCGGGCATCGCCGGATCCGGGACCACCATAGCGTCCGCGCCCGCCCTGCGGGAAACGGCCGGAGACGGAGTTACGCGCCCCGGCTCACGCGCCCCGTGGCCCCGGGCGCCCGAAATGCTTGATGGCGTTGGCGATGTCGGTCGCCGGCGAGCCCTTCAGGAGGTAGGCGGCGGCGCCGCCCTGCAGCCCCGCCGCGATGTCTTGCTCGGTGTTTCCGATCGACAGGAGCACGACGGCGATGTCCGGCCGGCGGTCGCGCAGCCGGTGTGTCGCCTCGAGGCCGTCGAGCCGCGGCATCGACACGTCCATGACCACCACGTCCGGGCCGAATTCGTCGGCCAGGTCGAGCGCCCGTGCGCCGTCCTCCGCCTCGGCGACGATGTCGATGTCGGGGTCACGTTCCAGGAGCCGCCGGAGCGCGACGCGAAAGCTCGCATTGTCATCGGCCAGCAGAACCCGCACCATCACCGACGACCCTCCCAGGAATGAAGCCGCGACCCTCCGGGCTGCGATCACACTATGCGGTTGCACCCGTCCTGCCGACTAGACGCGCTGGTAGTTTCGCCGCCGTATCTCGTATAGGTCCTGACCGGATCGGGGGGCTTGCCCGGGCCGGTACGATGACCGGCGATGACGCCTTCCGACGCCGACGCGCTGTCCGACGCCGACGCCCGGGCCCTCGCCGCGCTGATCGGCGTCACCTCCGCGCCCGACGTCGTGGGCGCCCACGACGAGACCCTCGCCGTCATGATGTCCCGCATCGTCGATGCCGGTCAGGCGCAGTGCGGGCTCCTGTGGGCGCTTGAGCCGCACGACGGCGCCGGCGCGACGCTCGCCGCGTGCGGGGTCGACGGGGACGGGCTCGAGGCCGTGCGCGCCGCCCTGGACGGGGTGCAGCCGCCCCTCGAGGAGTTCGAGGTCGACGCCGACGCCGACGAGCCGTTCGGGACGGTGCTGCGCGGCATGGCGGCGGCGCGCGGGCGTGTCGTTCCGATGTCGGTGGGCGACGCGCCCGGGGGGCTGTGCCTGATCGCGTGGGCCCCGGGGATCCCGCCGACCGAGGACCCGGTGCGCCGGCACGCCCTGCGGGTCGGGGCCCGGTGCGCCGGGCGCGCGATCGAGGCTCAGCGGCTGCGCGACAACCTCGAGCGCGCGATGGCGCAGATCCTCCTCACGGACGAGCGCATGCTCGGCCGCATGGGGCTCGACATCCACGACGGGCCGACACAGCAGCTCTCGGTCGCCCTGCTCGAGGTCCAGCTCCTGGAGGCCGAGCTCGCCGACGCCGAGGAGGCCGGGCTGCCCGCCCCGGTCACGCTCAGGCCGGCCCTGTCGCGCATCTACGAGACCGTCGGCGGGGCCCTTCACGAGATGCGGGAGCTGATCGGGCACCTGCGCCCGGCGCAATTCGAGGACCGGCGTCTCATCGACATCCTCCAGGACGCCATCACCGGCTTCGAGAAGCGCACCGACTGCGAGGTCAGCGCGACCTGGGAGGGGGAGTTCCCGGTCAACGGCGTCTCGATCACCCAGCGCATCACGCTCTACCGCATCCTTCAGGAGACCCTGACCAACGCCCACCGCCATGGCAGGGCGCGTTCGGTGCGCGTGCACGTGTCCGAGGACCCGGCGGGCGTGACCCTCGATGTCCGGGACGACGGGACCGGGTTCGACACCGAGGCGGCCCGGCGCCGGCGGCCGGGGATGCCGTTGGCGCGCTTCGGGCTGCACGGGATGCGCGACCGGGCGCAGATCCTCGGCGGGTCGTTCGAGATCGTCAGCGCCCCGGGCGAGGGGGCGCGGGTCAGCGTGTTCCTGCCGCGATGGGGGGGACGGCGGACGCGTCGTCCGGGGTGACCTGATGTCACCCACGGCCCTCGGTAGCATCAGGGCGATGGAGCGCGGATGCAGCTGACGGGCCGGTCCGGGTCCGGATCGCCTGCCGTGAAGGTGTGTGGCCTCACCGAGGTGGAGGAGGCCCGCGCGTGCGCGGCGGCGGGCGCCTGGGGCATCGGGCTGGTCTTCGCCGAGGCGAGCCCGCGCCGCGTGTCGGCCGACCGGGCGCGCGCCATCGCCGAGGCCCTCGGGCCGGGCGTCGCCCGCGTCGGGGTGTTCGTCGACCCCGATCCGTCCGCGACGGCCGAGGTGGCCCGGCGGACCGGCCTCACCCACATCCAGGTGCATGGCGCCGCCGACCCCGACGCCGTCCGGCGCGCGTCGGGGCTCCCGGTGATCGAGGGGGTCCGGGTGGACGGTCCCGACGCGATCGCGCGGGCGCGGGCGAGCGCCGCCGACCTGGTCCTGCTCGACGCCGCCGTCGCCGGCGCGCACGGCGGCACCGGCACCCACTTCGACTGGGACCTGCTCGAGCGCGAGACGCTCGGGCGGCCCTTCGGCGTGGCCGGCGGCCTGCGCCCGGACAACGTCGCCGAGGCGGTCCGCCGTCTGCGCCCCGCGCTCGTCGATGTGTCGAGCGGCGTCGAGAGCGGACCCGGCCGCAAGGACATCGCGCGCGTCGCGGCCTTCCTCGATGCCGTCGACGCATCGGTGACGGCTCCGACATGAGCGACCCACGCCCCCAGATCCCGTTCCGAAACCCAGAGGGAAGGCCCGTCGCATGACCGAGACGCTGCTGCCGTCGCGCTACGGACCCTACGGCGGGCGCTATGTGCCGGAGACCGTCATCGGCGCGCTGGACGAGCTCGAGCGGGCCTACCACGCCCACCGCGCCGACCCGGGCTTCCGTGCCGAGCTCGACGGGTTGCTGGCGACCTACGTCGGCCGGCCGACACCGCTCTACCGCGCGCGGCGCCTCGAGGAGGCCTGGGGCGTGGGAGCGCTCTACCTCAAGCGCGAGGACCTCTGCCACACCGGCGCGCACAAGATCAACAACGCGCTCGGGCAGGTCCTGCTCGCCGCCCGGATGGGGAAGCGGCGCATCATCGCGGAGACCGGCGCGGGCCAGCACGGGGTCGCCACCGCCACCGCCTCCGCCCTCCTCGGCCTCGACTGCTGCGTCTACATGGGCCGGGTCGACATGCACCGCCAGCGTCTCAACGTGGTGCGCATGAAGATGCTCGGGGCGGAGGTGCGCCCCGTCGACTCGGGCATCGGAACCCTCAAAGACGCGCTGAACGAGGCGATCCGCGACTGGGTGACCAACGTCCAGACCACGCACTACGTGATCGGCACGGCGGCCGGGCCGGCCCCCTACCCGGAGATCGTCGCCGAGCTCCAGTCGGTGATCGGGCGCGAGGCGCGCGCCCAGATGCTCGAGGAGACGGGCCGCCTGCCCGCCACCGTGGTCGCCTGCGTGGGCGGCGGCTCGAACGCCATCGGGATGTTCCGTGAGTTCATCCCCGACGGCGACATCGCGCTGGTCGGGGTGGAGGCCGGGGGGCACGGAATCGCCAGCGGCAAGCACGGCGCCTCGCTCGGGCACGGTCAGCCCGGCGTGCTGCACGGCACGTACTCGTACCTGCTGCAGGATGCCGCCGGGCAGGTGTCCGAGCCGCACTCGATCTCCGCCGGTCTCGACTACCCCGGGGTCGGTCCCGAGCACAGCCACCTGCGCGACATCGGTCGCGTCGGCTACATCAGCGTCACCGACACCGAGGCGCTCGACGCCTTCCAGGCGTGCGCCCGGTCCGAGGGCATCATCCCCGCCCTCGAGAGCTCCCACGCGCTCGCGGCGGTGTCCCGGGAGGCCGCGGACATGTCGGCGGGCGGACCGGTGCTGGTCTCGCTCTCGGGCCGCGGCGACAAGGACGTGGACCAGGTCGCGGCGGCGGTGGGCATCGATGTCTGAGGTCCCCGTGCTCACGGAGGGCGGCGCACGCATCCGCGCCGCGTTCGCCGAGGCCGGCCGCCCCCTGTTCATGCCGTACGTGATGGGGGGCTTCCCGGACATCGAGGCCAGCGCGCAGTTCGCCGCCGCCCTCGCGCCCCACGCCGACCTGATCGAGCTCGGCATCCCGTTCTCGGACCCGCTGGCCGACGGGCCCACCATCCAGGCGGCGGGCCAGCGGGCACTCGATGCCGGAACGCGCCCCGAGCAGGTCATCGACATCGCGGCCCGCCTGCGCGGCGGGCCGCCGGTGGTGCTGATGACCTACGTCAACGTGATCCTCGCGATGGGCACCCGGGCCTTCATGGAGCGCGCCGCCGCCGCCGGGGTCGCGGGGGTGATCATCCCCGATGTCCCCGTCGACGAGGGCGACACGATGCGCTCCGAGGCCCGCCGCGCCGGGCTGGCGATCATCCCGCTCGCGGCCCCCACCACGTCCGACGAGCGCCTGGAGGCGATCGGCCGCGAGGCCGAGGGGTTCGTCTACTGCGTCTCGGTCGCGGGCGTCACCGGCGGTGACGTGGCCGTGGGCGAGATGCTGAAGGGCTTCCTCAACCGCGCCCGCGCCGTCACCGACGCCCCGCTGGCGGTCGGCTTCGGTATCCGCACCCCCGACCAGGTGACCGCCGTCGGCCGCATCGCCGACGGCGTGATCGTCGCCAGCGAGCTGATCCGCCGTATCGACGACGCGCCCGATCGCGCGGCCGCGATCGCCGAGATCACCGCCTTCGCCCGCGGCGCGCAGGCCGCTCTGGGCCGCGGCCGCGCGGGCTGATCGACGGGCCGGAAGGCGCCCCGGGCAGACCGGCGTCCGCAGGGTGCGCTACGATCGCGCCGCACCCTGCACG
>JBKHVQ010000325.1:0-1927 GCA_046569985.1 Thermoleophilia bacterium
CGGCAAGACGACGCTGTCGGCCGCGATCGGACTGGGGCTCGCGCGCAAGGGGTCGCGGGTCGCCGTCGTCACCATCGACCCCGCGCGGCGACTCGCGACGGCGCTCGGCATGGCCGACCTCAGCGACGAGCCCCAGCGCGTCGACCACCCCGCCGTCGGGGCCGGCGAGCTGTGGGCGCTGCAGCTCGATGCCAAGGCGACCTTCGACCGGCTGGTGGCGCGGCACGCCCCCGACGAGGCGGCGCGGGAGCGGATCATCCACAACCGCATCTACCGCCATCTGTCCGGTGCGGTGGCCGGATCGCAGGAGTACATGGCCGTCGAGCGCCTGCACGAACTGGTCGACGAGGGCTCATACGACCGCATCGTCCTCGACACGCCGCCCGCGCAGAACGCCCTCGACTTCCTCGACGCGCCCCAGCGCATCACGCGCTTCATCGAGGGCAAGGCGCTGCGCCTGCTGGTGCGCCCGGGGCTGTCGGGTGCGGGCGCCGGCTGGCGCGTCCTGCATCTCGGGTCGAGCACGATCCTGTCGATCCTGGAGCGCGTCACCGGCGGTCAGATGCTGCGGGACGTGTCCGAGTTCCTGGCGGGCTTCGACGGCATGTACCAGGGCTTCGCGGACCGGGCGCAGGCCGTACGCGCGATGCTCGCCTCCCCCGAGTCGGCGTTCGTGGTCATCTCGGCTCCCGGCAGCGCGCCGCTGCGCCAGGCGATGGCCTTGGGGGATCGCCTTCAGGCGGACGGCCTGCCCCTGGTCGGCGCGGTCCTGAACCGGGTCCACCCGCTGCCGCCGGGCGGCGCGCCGGGGCCGCGCCCGCTGCTCGAGGCCTTGGTGGCCGCGGGGGCCGCCGACCCCGCGGACCTCGCCTCGCGGATGGCGCGCACGGTTGCCGACGAGCAGGTCATCGCCCTTCGCGACCTCGACGCGCACGAGGCGCTGCGGGCCGCGCTGCCGGACCTGCCCCTCACCACGGTGCCCGCCCTCGACGACGAGCCGGCGGACATCGGCGGCCTCGCCGCGGTCGCCGACGCCCTGGAGGCCTGAGCGACGGCGCTCGCGGCAGCCGTTACGATCCGGAGCGCATGGACACCGCCGCGACCGGCACCGCCGAAAACCCCCAGGCCACCGATCCGCTCGGCCTCGACGAGATGCGCGCCCAGATCTCCGCCGGCACCAAGATCACCGGCTCCTTCGGCCTGCGCTTCATGCGCGCCGTCCACACCGAGGACCCTCTCGCCACGGAGGAGTCGCTCGCCGCCCTGCCGGGCAACCGTGGCGTGCACCTCTACGACAGCCTGGTGGCCTGGTCGCCGATACGCGCCGGCGAGCGCGTCCTGGACATCGGCTGCGGTTCGGGCGGGGCGACGCGGTCGGCGGCGCGCACCGTCGGCGCCGAGGGCCGCGTGATCGGGGTCGACATCAACCAGCGCTGTCTCGAGGTCGCCCGCGAGCACACGCCGGACGACCTTCCCGTGCAGTACCGCCGCGGCGACGCCCGCTCCCTGACGTTCATCGACGACCGCAGCATGGACTGCGTGATCGCCAGCATGATGCTCGACGAGGTGGAGGACATCCGCCCGGTGCTCGACGAGGTCTTCCGGGTCCTTCGCCCGGGTGGCCGTTTCGTCGCCAGCGTGTCGTCGTTCGATTCGTGGCGCCCGATGGATGTCGCGTTCATGGGTGCGGTGCTCTCAATCGTGGGGCTTCACGCCCCCGGCGCGTTCGCCGGGCGGTCCGTGCGCGCGAGCATCCCCCACGACAAGCCCGACCGCGTCGCCTTCGCCGAGTCGGGCCTCGCCACCGTCGAGGAGCAGGACGTCCAGCTCGCCGCGGTGTTCGAGGACGCCGACGACGCGTGGCGCCTGTTCTCTCGCTCGCGGATCGTGAAGGTGCTCGGGGAGGAGGGCCGCGAGGCCCTGCGGG
>JBKHVQ010000326.1:0-3099 GCA_046569985.1 Thermoleophilia bacterium
TGCCGCGCGACCCCGAGGCCGCCGAAGGCGAGGCTCTCGACCTCGACATCGAGGATGTCCCCCCGGCGCGGGCGCGGTGTGGCGGCGGCGGTGCTCATCGGGCCAGTATGGCGGGCGCGGTGCGGCCATGACGCTCGTCTTGGCGGGGACGATCTTCGCCGGCGGCGCGCTGCGCGCGGGCGCGGTCGGGATCGGCCGGGACGGGCGACTCGCCCGGTCCCCGGCGGGCGGTCCCGGGTGCGCGCTGCCGGACGGCTGGATCGTGGCCCCGGGGTTCGTGGATCTGCAGGTCAACGGCTTCGGCGGGGCGGAGATCGGCGAGGATCCCGCGGCGAACGCGGCGGTGGCCCGGGCCCTGACGCGCTGCGGGGTGACGGCGTTCTGCCCCACGCTCGTCACCCGCGAGCCCGCGGCGTACCGGCGTGCGGCGCGGGCGCTGGCCCGGACGGCCTGGCCCGCGGAGGGCGCGCGGGCGCTGGGGGCACACCTGGAGGGGCCGTTCCTCAACCCCGCCCGTGCCGGGGCCCACCAGGCTGAGGCGATGCGGATGCCCACGGCGGCAGCCGTAGACGAACTGCTCGAACTGATGGCGCCGGCCATCGTGACGCTGGCCCCGGAGTTGGAGGGCGGGCTCGCGGCCGTCGAGCGGGTCGCGGGGGCCGGAGCGGTCGCCGCGGTCGGTCACACCGAGGCCGACGCGACGACGGGGCGGCGCGCCATCGCGGCCGGAGCGCGTCTGCTGACCCATGCCTTCAATGCCATGGCGGGCATCGACGCCCGTGACCCGTCGGCGGTGGTCGCGTTTCTCGCCGACCGCGCGGCATACGTGTCGCTGATCGGAGACGGGGTCCACGTCGACCCGGCCGTCGCCGCGCTGATCGCCCGGCTCGCCCCGGGCAGGCTGGTGCTGGTGAGCGACGCGTCGGCGCCGGCCGGGGCGCCGGCGGGCGAGTACCGGCTCGGGCCGCGGACGGTGCATCACGATGGGCGCACGGTGCGCACGAGCGACGGTCGGCTGGCCGGATCGGGAAGCTGCATCGACGCGGGGGTGCGCACCCTCGCGAGCGCGGGGGTCGAGCGCGAGGCGGCGCTCGACGCCGCGATCGGGGCGCCCCGACGCCTCCTGGGCCTGCCTCCCGGTCTCGCTCACGGGTCGGCGGCCGACCTGGTCGTGCTGGACGAGGATCTGCACCCCCGTTTCACGCTCGTCGGCGGGGTTCCGGCCCATGTCGACCCCGTGGCGGCGCGCGTCCTGGGTCCGCACGCCCTCAATCACCTTCGAGTTGAGGGTTAGTCTTTCATCAAACGCGCCGGTGCCTCAGCGCGGGCAGCCGCGCCCGGATCCCTTTCAGGAAGCCGAAGTCCAGGTCCGCGACCGCCACGCCCTCCCCGTCGGTCACCTCGGCGATCACGGTGCCCCACGGGTCGATGATCATGCTGTGCCCATGCGACACGCTGCCGTCGGCGTGGGCGCCGAACTGCCCGGCCGCGAGGACATAACACTGGTTCTCGATGGCCCGCGCCCGCAGCAGCGGTTCCCAGTGGTCGCGCCCCGTCGCCGCCGTGAACGCCGCGGGCACCACGAGGATCTCCGCCCCGCGATCGACCAGGGCGCGATAGAGCTCGGGGAAGCGCAGGTCGTAGCAGACGCTCATCCCGACCACGTGGCCGTCGACCTCGCCCGTCACCGGCTCCGCCCCGGGCGCGGTCTGGGCGGACTCGCGGTACTCGCGCCCGCCGACCTCGACGTCGAACAGGTGGATCTTGCGGTACACCGCGGCCAGCGCACCGGCGGGGTCGATCAGCACGCTGGTGTTGAAGGCGCGCTCCAGGTCGGCATCCTCGGCGATGCTGCCCGCCAGCAGGTGGATGCCGAGGTCGCGCGCCCATTCGCGCGCCGCGCTGAGCGACGGGCCCTCCAGCGCCTCGGCGCCCTCCAGGGTGCGTGAGCCGTCGATGTGCGCCCACCGCTCGGGCAGAACGACCAGACGCGCCCCCATCCGCGCCGCCTCCGCGACGAGGCCGCCCGCGCTCGCGCGGTTCGCCACGCGGTCGGCCGAGGAGGTCATCTGGACCACCGCGGCGCGCAGAGCGCTACGATCCGGCAACAGCGTTCCATGACGACGGAGTGGGCATGTCCGCGGAGATTCTCTCGCAGATCGAAGATGTTCTCGACCAGATCCGCCCGGCGCTGCACGCCGACGGCGGGGACGTCGAACTCGTCGAGTTCGACGACGAGGGGTTCGTGCACCTCTCGATGCAGGGCTCGTGCGGGGGCTGCCCGATGTCCACCGCCACGCTGACGCTGGGCATCGAAGCCGAACTGCGACGCGCGATCCCCGAGGTGGAAGGCGTCCTCACGGTGTGATGCCGGCGCGGACCGGCGCCCACGAGGGCGCGGCGTTCCGCTAGCATCTGCCGGCCGTCGATCGGCGGGGTGTGGCGCAGCTTGGTAGCGCGCTCCGTTCGGGTCGGAGAGGTCCCCGGTTCAAATCCGGGCACCCCGATTGATTGGACAGCAGCGGGCCCGGTCCGCCGGTCGAGCGCACGCCGACCGATGAGCCGGGCCCGAACTGCGCCCGGCGGGGTAACAGCCCGTTAACCGCCCGGTCAGTACCGTTGGCCGCGGTGGCTCTCCGCGTGGGAATCAACGGCTTCGGACGGATCGGGCGCCTCGCCCTGCGCGCCGCATGGGAGCGCGACGACATCCGCGTCGTCCATGTCAACGAGCCCCACGCCGACGCGCGCACCTGCGCGCATCTGCTCATGTTCGACTCGGTGCACGGGCGCTTCGGGCACCCGGTCTCCGACGATGGCGGCGCCCTCTCAGCCGACGGGCGCCGCATCACCCTCTCCCGCGAGTCCGCCCCGGCGGGGGTGCCCTGGGAGGACGCCGGCGTTGACATCGTGCTCGAATGCTCGGGGCGGTTCCGCACGATGGCCGCGCTCGAACCCCACTTCGGCGCGGCCGTGAGTCGCGTCATCGTCGCGGCCCCCGTCCACGACGACGACGCGCTCAACGTCGTCATGGGTGTCAACGACCACCTGATCGACCCGGGAGCGCATCGCGTGCTGACCGCCGCGTCGTGCACCACCAAC
>JBKHVQ010000327.1:0-10233 GCA_046569985.1 Thermoleophilia bacterium
GGATGCGGTCCGAGGCGACGGGGAAGGTGCCGAGGAAACCGGTGTCGCCGGGGGCGTACCAGGGGAAGATGCCCTTCGGCGCCTCCGCGGCGACCGGCGAGACGTTGACGAAGTCCGCCGCCTCGCCGGCCTGCTCGAGGTGCCCGGCGAAGTTCCCCGCCACGCCGAAACCGAAGAGGGCGCGCAGGTCGGACCGAGCGGGCGTGATCATCCGCGGCCGAAGGCGCGCGGCAACGAGACCAGCCAGCGGGGGATGTCCATGCGGCTGCGGAGGATCGCCCGGCGCAGGTCATCGCCCACCCGCTCATCCTCCAGCGCGTCGCCGTGGCCCGGCAGGAGCACCCGGGGGCTCAGCTCGGCCAGCGCCCTCGGCGGCGTCAGCCGCATCATCGGATGCACCCCGACGCGCGCACCCGGCGCGCGGAAGTAGGACGCGGTCCCGATCGTCTCGGGAACGGCGAGGAGATCGTGGGCCGGCCACCAGATCGCCACCTCCCGCCACAGACGGCGCTGCACGAGGGGGATCGTGCGGAACGGCGCGCCGGGCACGCCGTCGACCGGATTGACGTGCAGGGGCACGCCGTGGCGCTCGGCCAAGGCCGCCCCGTCGCGGGCGTGCCGGTCGAGGAGCTGCACCACACCGGCCACGTCGCCGAGCGCGGCGATCGCCTCATCGAGGCCCGGGCCGTCGACGGGGTCGACCAGCCACACGCGCCCGTCGTCGGCGAGCGCGCAGGAGGCGCGGCGCATGTAGCCGGGCCGCGACGCGACCCAGGGGCGGCCCCAGGGCCGCACCGGGCCGAAATCGAGGTGGAGGGGGGCGTCGCCGCGCTCAGCCATCGGTCGCCTGGATGTAGCTGATCAGGCGCCGGGCCGCCCGCGTGACGATCTCCTCGTCGACGGGACCGACCGAGCGCACGTAGATGCTGTTCGGGCCCACCGCGTACGACAGCCGCCGCTCGGCGTCGCCCTCGTCCCCCGCGCGGGCCCCGCGAGTGCCCCCGAGGCCCGACGGCGTCCATGCCGCACCACCGGGCGCATCCAGGAGCAGTTCAGCGGCCTGCCCGCCGATTCCGGTCGCGACGAGGTTCGAGTCCCACACGCTGATCGCGGTGATCAGTTCCTGGCCGCCCGGGCCGCTCCACCGGCGCACCGCGGCATCCCTCAGCCCGCGCCCGCGCAGCGCGTCGGCGATCCCGGGGTCGGCCGAGCCCGTCAGGGCCCGCTGCAGGAGGTCCTCGTCGGCGGTCGTCGCCGGCTCTCCGCGCAGCTCCCCGGGGCTCGGCAGGATGTTCAGGACGGCCAGCGGGTCGGTGCCGGCGCCGCCGGCCTCGGTCGGCCCCTCGGGCCCGCACGCCACGGCCACCAGGCAGAGGGCGATGGCGGCGAGGAGCGCGCGGACACGTCGGTTCACGTGCCCAAGGGTACCGGTGAGCGGACCCTCCACGCCGTGTTAACCGCAGGGCAACGGGCGCCGGTCGACGACCCTCCTATAATCGCTGCATCGCGCCCGGCAAGCGGCCGGGCGGAACGTTCCACAAGGAGAGGACCCACCGTGAACCTCGCCTCCTACAAGGCGGGCAACACCTTCAAGACGTTCATCCTCATCGCCGCGCTCACCGGTCTCCTGCTGGTCATCGGTTACCTGGTGGGAGGAGCGGCCGGCCTGCTGCTGTTCGCCGGCTTCGCCGTCATCTTCAACTTCGCCATGTACTGGTTCAGCGGGAAGATGGCGCTGAAGATGAGCAAGGCCGTCGAGGTGAGCGAAGCGGAGGAACCCGAGCTGCACCGCATGATCGAGACGCTCGCCCAGCGCGCCGGCGTCCCGAAGCCGGGTGTGTACGTCACGCCCGCCGACCAGCCCAACGCCTTCGCCACCGGCCGCAACCCGCAGCACGCGGCCATCGCCGTCACCCGGGGCATCCAGCGCGCCCTCCCGCCGCGCGAGCTCGAAGGCGTCATCGCCCACGAGATGGCGCACATCAAGAACCGGGACATCCTGATCGCCAGCATCGCGGCCATGGTCGCCGGTGCGATCTCCGCGATCGCGAATTTCCTGCAGTTCCAGCTTTTCTTCGGCGGCGACGACGACAACCCGCTCGGCGTGATCGGCACCATCGCCATGGCGATGCTCGCCCCCCTGGCCGCGGGCATCATCCAGATGGCGATCTCGCGGCAGCGCGAGTATGTCGCCGACGCCACCGGGGCCGAGCTGCTCGGCGACCCGCTGCCGCTGGCCGACGCCCTCGGCACGCTTCAGCGCGGCGCGGAGGCGATCCCGATGAAGGTCAACCCGGCGGCGGAGCCGCTCTATATCGTCAACCCGCTGTCGGCCAACGCGCGTTCGCAGGGCCGCGGCGGCGGCATGGGCCGCCTGTTCTCGACTCACCCCCCGATGGAGGAGCGCATCGAGCGCCTGCGCCGCATGGCCGGCCAGCCCAGCCTCCAGCTCGGGACCTTCTAAACAGCGGGAGGCGCGTACGTGGGCATCCAGGACGAGATCCGCAAGATGGTCGGCGACGGCTCGGCGAAGCACAAGCGGCTCATCGAGTACGCGGTGCGCCAGCTGGGCACCGGTCGCGACCTGAAGGACGTGCTGGAGGACCCGTACATCACCAACCGCAGCACGGCCATCGACCGCCGCGCGCTCCTCGAGGAGCCCGAGGTGGTCGAGGCCGCGGGCGCGGAGGTGCTGGAGCAGATGCGCGCGCAGCTCGAGGCCATGGCGGAGGGGCGCGCGTGATCCGCGGGCGGGTGGCGGCCGGGGCGGCGGTCGCGCTCGCCGCGATCGCCATCGGCGTCGCCGGTTGCGGCGACTCGGCCGACGAGGCGCTGCAGAGCGTGAGCGAGCGCGGCGACGACATCTCGCAGGAACTGCGCAGACGCGCCGATGAGGTGATCGCCGACGTGAGGGCCGGGAACCTCACCCCGGAGCAGGCCGTGCAGCAGGTGACCGACAACGCCCGCGCCATCGGCCAGCGGGCGCGCGAGGTGGCCGACGAGGAGATCACCCGCATCCAATCCGAGGCCGAGAACCTGTCGGCCGAGGCGCGGCAGAGCATCGAGGAGGCCCGCGCGAGCCTGCCGGATGTCCAGGCGGAGACCGACGCCATCAGGGCCGACACGCAGGCCGAGGCGGATGAGATCGAGCAGGCCATCCGCGACCGGGCCGACGAGCTGATCGCCCAGGTCGAGAGCGGCACCATCGACGCTCCCGAGGCGGCGCGCACCCTCGCCGACGAGGCGACCGAGATGTACCGCAGCGCGGCGGAGGGCGCCCGCGACGACCTGCAGCGAATCCGCGATGAGGCGAATGCCGTCACCGACGAGCTGACCCGGCGGCTGCGCGAAGCGCGGGAGAGCCTGGGCGGGTGAGGGAGGAGGCGCCCCGCCGGGGGCGCCTCTATTCACAGGGCGCCGACGGCGTCCAGTGCCGAACGGCCCGGGCGCACCCCGGTGAAAGCGGTACAATCGACCCCGGATGAGGTCGGCGTCGGCGCCCCGCGCCGCGGCTGGCCCGTCTTACCGGCCGGACCCGATCCGGGCCGGGGCGGTCACCCGGGAGCGCTCTGTGCGTCAGTTCTTCATCCAGAACGAGACCATCCTGCTCTTCGCGCAGGGTCTGGTCTTCTTCTCGCTCGCTCTCGCCGTGTGGCTTCAGCGGCGGCGCGCGACCCGGCTGACCCTCAGTTCGTCGCTGATCTGGCTCGCCACAGTCGCCTTCGTCGAGGCGCTCACGGTGTGGGGCCAGGCCTTCATCCCGATCCAGCGGGACTACATCGACCCGGATGTGATCCGCCTGCTTGAGATGCTGCGCGCGCTGGTGCAGATCGCGGCCTTCCTGTTCCTGCTGCAGTTCGGCCTGCGGCTCATGGGCTGGCCGCTGGCGGTCCGCCGCGTGCTCATCGCCGCGGGCCTGCTCGTCGCGGTGGCCACCGTGGTCATCACCGGGCTCGCCGCCGGCTCGATGGGCTGGGACATCGCCGAGTGGGAATCCGCGGTCGTCGCGATCTCCCGGTACACGCTGCTGATACCGGCGGCGCTGCTCTCGGCCGTCGGCCTGTGGCGTCAGCGCACCGAACTGTCCGCCGCGGGCATGACCGCCATCAAGCCCTACGCCGCCGCCGCGGCCGCCGTGCTCGCGGTCTACGCCCTCGCCGCCGGCACCATCGTGGGACCCGGGCCGCTGTCGCCCGGCGGCCTCGGTGACTCGGATGGCTGGTTCGACCTCACCGGCGTGCCGCTGAGCGTCGTCCAAGCGCTGATCGGCCTGGCCCTGGCGGTCCTCGCGGTGAAGCTGCTCGAGATCTTCGACGCCGAGGCCAACCAGCGCATCGAGGCCCTCGACCGCGCCCGGGCGATCGCCGAGGAGCGGGCGCGTTTCCGCCGCGACCTGCACGACGGCACCATCCAGTCGATCTACGCGGCCGGGCTTCACCTCGAGTCGGTCGCCATCCGGTGCGAGGACCCCGCGGTGCGCGGCGAGGTGCGCGAGGTCGTCGCCGACCTCAACGCCGTGACCGACGGCATCCGGGACTACATCCGGGCGCTCGCCCAGTCGCCCGCCACTCCCGAGGGCATCGCCACCGGGCTGGCCGACCTCACCCGGCGCTTCGCCGAGGAGACCGGCCGTGACGCCGAGTTCCATGTCGAGGGGGTGGCCGCCGCCGGCCCGCTCCCCGACGAGGCCGGCCAGCACATCGAGCAGATCCTGCGCGAGGCGCTCTCGAACAGTGCCCGCCACGCCGGTTCGTGCAGGGTCGAGGTGACCCTGCGCTTCGGGCCCGACGAACTCGATCTGGTCGTCGCCGACGACGGGCGCGGCCCCGGGAGCGCCCTGTTCGGCGAGGGCGACGGCCAGGGCCTGCGCAACATGCGCGAGCGCGCCCGCCGCCTGGGCGGCCGCGTCACGGTCGAGACGGGGCCCCGGGGCGGCACGAGCATCAACCTGGCCGTGCCGCTCGACAGCGAGGTGCCCGCCGGCGAACCCCTTCCCTTCGAACCCTTCTCCGAGGTGACCCTGCGATGACCGGCCCGACGACCACCGATTCCATCCGCGTCCTGATCGTGGACGACCACGCGGTGGTGCGCATCGGACTGCGCTCCCTGCTGGGACACACCGCCGGCTTCCGAGTGGTGGGTGAGGCGCAGACCGCCGCCGAGGCGGTGCAGTTGAGCGAGCAGACCCATCCCGACGTGGTGCTGATGGATGTACGCCTGCCCGACGGCAGCGGCGTGGAGGCCTGCCGCAAGATCAAGGCGGAGCGCCCGGACACGCGCGTTCTGATGCTCACCTCGTACTCCGACGAGGAGGCGATCGTCGGGGCCGTGATGGCCGGCGCGAGCGGGTACCTGCTGAAGCAGGCCGACGCGGAGCGCCTCACCCAGGCGATCCGCGAGGCCGCGGCCGGGGAGTCGACCCTCGACCCGCGCGCCGCCGGCGCGCTGCTGAGCCAGTTCCGCGAGTTGTCGGCCAAGCAGGCCGAGGCGGAACTCGCCGGGCTCACCGACCGTGAGCGGCGCATGCTCGCCCTGATCGCCGAGGGCTACACCAACCGCGCCATCGGCGAGGTGCTGCATCTGTCGGAGAAGACGGTGCGCAACCACGTCAGCCAGTTGCTGCGCAAACTGGGCTTCCAGCGGCGCTCCCAGGCGGCCGCGTGGGCCGGGCAGCGACGCCTGGAGCTGCCTCCAGACTGACCGGTGTTCCCCTTTCCCGATGCCACTGGCAAGGAATCCGGGTTTCGGGGGAGAATCGATGACACGTCCCCCCGTCGGTACGAAGGTGGCGCGATGCCTCGACCCGCTCGAGTCCTAGCCCTTGCAAACCAGAAGGGCGGGGTCGCAAAAACAACCAGCACCCTGAACCTCGGCGTCGCCCTGCGTGCGCAGGGCATGCGCGTGCTCGCGATCGACCTCGATCCGCAGAGCAACCTCTCGATGAGCCAGGGCATCGACATCGAGAACCTGAGCCTCGGCATGTACCACGTGCTGACCGGCTCGGCGTCGATGGCCGAGATCATTCAGGCACGCGAGATCGACATCGCGCCCGCGGGCATCGAGCTCGCCGGCGCCGAGCTGGCGCTCTCGGCCTCGATCGGACGGGAGCGGGCGCTGGAACGCGCCATCCGCCCGATCCGTGAGGCCTACGACTACATCCTGCTCGACACGCCGCCCTCGCTCGGCCTGCTCACCATCAACGCCATGGTGGCCTCGGAGGGCGTGATCGTCCCGGTGCAGTGCGAGTACCTGTCGCTGCGCGGGCTGGCGCAGCTGCGCGAGACCCTCCGCCAGGTGCGGGAGAACCTGAATCCGACGGTCGACATCGTCGGTATCCTCCCCACGATGTACGACGGCCGCACGGTCCACAGTCGCGAGGCGGTCGCCCTGCTCGAAGAGAGCTTCGGCGACCGCGTCTACCACACCCGCATCGGCAAGACGATCCGGTTCGCCGAGGCCCCCGTCGTCGGCAAGAGCGTGATCAAGTACGACCCCGGCGGACAGGCTGCGCGCTGGTACCGCCAGCTCGCCCGCGAGGTGCTGGAGCACCCCGCCACCGCACGGGTGCCACAGGAAGTGGCGGCGGCATGAGCGCCGGCCACGTGCCCACCCCGCCCGAGGAGTCCCGATGAGCACGCGCCCCGGACGCTCCAGCATGCGCGAGGGCCCGCTCTCCGAGCTGTTCCGCAGCACCGACCCCGATGTCCCGCCGCCGCTGGCGCCGCGCGAGCCCGAGGACCGCGAGCCCGAGCCCGAGTACCACGGCGGCCACGACGCGTCGAACTATGTCGCCGTGATCAGGGTGGTCGGCGTCGGCGGCGCGGGCTGCAACGCGGTGAACCGCATGATCGAGGCGGGCCTGCGCGGGGTCGAGTTCATCGCCATCAACACCGACCGCCAGGCGCTCGAGGCCAGCGAGGCCGACGTGCGCATCCCCGTCGGCATGGAGATCACGCGCGGCCTCGGCACCGGCGGCGACCTCGCCCGCGGCGAGCAGGCCGTGCGCGAGAGCGAGGAGCAGATCCGCCGGGCGCTGCGGGGCAGCGACATGGTGTTCATCGCCGCGGGCGAGGGCGGCGGCACCGGCGCCGGCGGAGCGCCATTGATCGCGAAGATCGCGCGGGAGCTGGGCGCCCTGACCGTCGCCGTGGTCACCCGCCCCTTCTCGTTCGAGGGCAACCGCCGCCTGCGGACTTCCGACGAGGGCCTCGATCGCCTCCACGAGACGGCGGACACGGTCATCGTCATCCCCAATGACCGGCTGATGGCGGTGCTGGAGCGCGGCACGAGCATGGTCGAGGCCTTCAAGGTCTGCGACGACCTGCTGCGCCAGGGCGTGCAGGGCATCTGCGACCTGATCACCCTGCCCGGCGTGATCAACCTCGACTTCGCCGATGTCCGCACGATCATCCGCGGCGCCGGCACCGCGCTGCTGGGTATCGGCTACGCCAGTGGCGGCAACCGGGCGACCGAGGCGGCGCTCGCCGCGATCGCCTCGCCTCTGCTCGAAACCCCGATCGACGGCGCCAAGGGCATCCTCCTCGGTCTCACCGGCGGGCCGGACCTGTCACTGGTCGAGGTCAGCGAGGCCGCCCGCGTCGTCGCCGACGCCGCCGACCCCGAGGCGAACATCATCTTCGGCGCGACCATCGACCCCGATCTCGAGGGCCAGGTCTGGGTCACCGTGGTGGCGGCGAACTTCACCGGCACCCGCTCCGGCCCGCCGCCCGAGCGCCCGCCGGCTCCCGAGCCCCCCGCGGTCAGCGCCGAGGTCGCCGCACGGGAGGCCGCCGCGCGCGAGGCCGGGGCGCGCCGACGTGAGCGTGAGCTGCCCTATCCCGGTGTGGCGTCGCGTCCCGCCGCGGATGAGGGGGCTACGGCGACCCCGTCCTCATCCTCCGGGCCCGCGGTGTTCGATGTCGATGCCCCGCCTCCGGACGCGACGCGCATGTTACGCCGCCAGGATTCCGAGGACAGCGCATAGCGCTCCGCGCTTCGGGCCGTGACGCCCCCGCGGGGGTGGTGGCGGCCGGACACCGCCTGAGCGCCCGGGCCGGCGCGCGGGCCCTCGCGCGCGGCGGGAATGCCGTCGACGCGGTCTGCGCGGCGGCGTACACGGCCGCGGTGTGCGAGAGCCCGCTCACGGGCCCCGGCGCCGGGGGTTTCATGTTGTCGCGCTCCCCTTCGGGGCGCACGACGATGCTCGACTTCTTCGTGGCGGCGCCCGGGCTGGGGCCGCACGGCAGGCGTCTCGACCCCTCGGAACTCGATTCGTTCACGGTGGAGTTCGGCGGCGCCGACCAGGTCTTCCACATCGGGCCCGCCTCGGTGGCGGTGCCCGGGATGATCGCGGGCCTGGGGGAGGCGTCGCAGCGGCTCGGGGTGCTGCCCCCTGCGGACCTGGTGGACGACGCCGTCCGCGTCTCCCGCGAGGGGGTGATGCTGACCCGCGAGACGGCGTTCCTGCACCGCATCCTCTCCGGGATGCTGGTCGCGACCCCCGAGGCGGCGGCGGTCTACGCCCCGGGCGGGGCGCTGCTGGGCGAGGGCGATGTGCTGCGCAATCCCGCGCTCGGCGACACCCTCACGCACCTGGCCCAGGCCGGCCCGCGGACGCTGCGGGACGGGGAACTGGCGGGCCTCCTGGTCGACCACCTCGCGGCCCGCGGCGGCCTCGTGACGCGCGAGGACCTCGCGGCCTACCGGGTGATCGACCGCGAGCCCCTGCGCGTGCGCTTCCGCGATGTCGAGGTCCTCGGGACCCCGCCGCCATCGTCGGGCGGCGTGCTGATCAGCGCGGCCCTCGGCGTGCTGGCCTCGGAGGAACCCGCGCGGGGCGAGTTGGAGCGCTGCCTGGCCGTCGTCGCCGCCGGTCGGGCCGCGAACGCTCTGCGCACACCGGAGTTCGCCACGGGATTGCACGAGGAGGACTTCCTGGAACGGGTCTGGGCGGCGCTCGTCGCCACGTGCGGGCGCGGCGGAACCCTCGGGTCGGACCGCAAGCCGGCGGGCTCGACCACGCACATCAGCGCGGTGGACGACCGCGGCGGCATGGCGAGCCTGTCGAGCTCGAACGGCTCCAGCTCGGGCGTGATGATCCCCGGCACCGGAATCCTTCTCAATAACATGCTGGGCGAGGAGGACCTGAACCCGGGCGGCTTCGGCACCACGCAAGCGGGGCGCAGGATGACCTCGATGATGTCGCCCACGCTCCTCCTGCGCGACGGCGCGCCGCTCGCCGCCCTGGGGGCAGCCGGCTCGAACCGCCTGCGCTCGGCGATCCTGCAGACCATCGTCGGGGTGGTCGACGCCGGGCTGGACCTGCCCGACGCGGTCCGCCGCCCGCGGGTGCACCCGGAGGGGGACGGGGTGGACGTGGAGGGGGGCGTCCCGCAGCGGTGCGTCGAGGCCCTGGCCGCCGCCGGGCACCATCTGCGCCGCTGGGGCGATATGAATCTGTTCTTCGGCGGCGTCAGCATCGCGGGGCATGGGCCCTCCGGGCTCACGGGCGCCGGGGACCCGCGCCGCGGGGGAGCCGCGGCCATGACAACGCGTTCCGGCGAGGTGATCGACCTGTGAGTAACCGTCGAGTTGAAGCTGAGGGTGTCGAGTATGAGCTGCGATTCGAGCCCGTCCGCACCTCTCTCAGCGACTCGGCCCCGATGCTCTGGGGCTTCCAGGTCTTCGTCCTCAGGGACGGCGCCGAACTCGGGATGAAGACCTGTTTCGTCGGCCGTGTCAGCGTCCAGTTCCGCGACAAGGCGGCGCTGGAGGGCACCACCGAGGAGCTGACCCCGGTGCTGCACGACCTGGCCACCGAGAAGATCGTGGCGCGCCTCGCCGAGGGTGAGGCCGGAGACGAGATCCTCTTCGCCTGATCCCGTTCACCTGGCCGGCCTTCGCGCGGCCGCGGCGGTCGCGCTGACCGGCCGCTACGCCGTGCCCGGGCGCCAGGCCGCCGACGGCCTGCGCGCGTGGGCCGACAGCCGCGGCGTCGACCTCCGCATCGAGGACGACCGCAGCGATCCCGTGCGCACCGGGCGTCTCTACCGGCTGCTGGCGGCCCACGCCGACCTCCTGTTCGGCCCCTACGGCAGCGGGCCGGCGCGGGCCGCCGCCGGCGCCCTCCGCGACCGCGATGCCGTCCTGTGGAACCACGGCGGCTCGGCCATCGAACCGGCGGGGACGCGGGTCGTCTCGGTCATCGCCCCGGCGGAGCGCTACTGGGCTGGG
>JBKHVQ010000328.1:0-2333 GCA_046569985.1 Thermoleophilia bacterium
CACGTTCCAGGTGCCGGAGGGGCACATCTTCGTCCTGGGCGACAACCGGCCCGATTCGTGCGACTCGCACCAGTGGCCCGACCCGTACGTGCCGATCGGCAACGTGATCGGTCAGGCGGAGGTCATCTACTGGCCTCTGCAGCACGCGACGTTCCTGGACTGAATCTCTGACGGGGAGCGGCGTGTGGCCGTCCCCGGGTCCGATCCGCCGCCGGGTGCCGCGGTATCGGCGTCCTGTTCGCTCCGGGATTCTGCCCGTGTCGGCCTCTTGCATCCGTGCGCCGATACCGGGAGGATGGCCCCCACGCACACCGAATGTGGTGTGCGGCGGCCTGCATATCCACCAGGGATAGCGTTCTCGATGTTATGCCCCTTCTGTGACAACCCCGAGCGCCGCGTGGTGGAGTCGCGCGTGGCCGACGCCAAGGACGCCATCCGGCGCCGGCGCGAGTGCCAGGGCTGCGGCCGCCGTTTCACCACCTATGAGCGGTGCGAGGAGATGCCGCTGGTCGTGGTGAAGAGCTCCGGCGAGCGCCAGCCGTTCGACCGGGCGAAGCTCCTGAAGGGCCTGCAGCGGGCGTGCCACAAGCGCCAGGTGCCCACCGCGGCACTCGAGCTGGCGGTGCGTGACATCGAGGCCGATCTGCGCAACCGTTTGCGGCAGGAGGTCAGAAGCTCGCACATCGGCGAGCTCGCCCTGCGCAGGCTGAAGGAGATCGACCAGGTGGCCTACGTGCGTTTCGCCTCGGTGTACCGGGCGTTCGCCGACGTGGAGGAGTTCGAGGACGAACTCGCCCGGCTCGAGCGCGAGCCGCCGCTGCCGCGCGGCCAGCACCCCCTTGACGATCAGTTGTTCTCGACCATCGAAGGACCAACCCTCGTCGCCTCCGGGCGCGTGCCGCTGCGCGCGCTCCCCGGCGGTCGCAACGGGGACGACCCCACATCTGGGCAGGAGGCGGACGAACCCCATGGCGACTGAGCTGACCCTGACGGACCGCGCGCTCGGGATTTCGCGGCGTTTCACCACGCCGGATGTCCACCCCTACGACGAGATCGCCTGGGGCCCCCGCGACGCGAAGATCTCCGAGCCTGCCAAGGACGGCACGCCCGAGCGGGTGGTCTTCCAGCAGGATGCCTGCGAGTTCCCGCTCGACTGGTCCGACACCGCCGTGCGCATCGTCGCGTCCAAGTACTTCCGCTACGGCATGGACGACCCGCGCCGCGAGACGAGCCTGCGCCAGGTGATCGACCGCGTGGTCGACACCATCCGCTACCACGGGGTCAAGGGCGGCTACTTCGCCGACGACGACGAGGCCGAGACCTTCGCGCAGGAGCTGCGCCACATCCTGGTCACCCAGAAGGCGGCCTTCAACTCGCCGGTGTGGTTCAACTGCGGCGTGGACGTCGCGGCCCGCGAGGCCGATGAGGATCGCATCCTCGATGTCGACGACCCGCCGATCGGGCGCGACGAGCCCCAGGTCAACCAGGCCTCGGCCTGTTTCATCCTGTCGGTCAACGACACGATGCCGTCGATCCAGCGCTGGATCGCCTCCGAGTCGGAGATCTTCCGGGGCGGCTCGGGCGCCGGGGTGAACCTGTCGAACCTGCGCGGCGACGGCGAGCCGCTGTCCAACGGCGGTCAGGCCTCGGGTCCGGTGAGCTTCATGCGCTGGGCCGACTCGGGCGCCGGCTCGATCAAGTCCGGCGGCGGCACGCGCCGCGCCGCGAAGATGGTGATCCTCGACGGCGACCACCCCGACGTGCTCGAGTTCGTGCGCTGCAAGGCGCACGAGGAGGCCAAGGCCTACGCCCTCGGCGAGATGGGCTACGACCTCGGCCTCAACGGCGACGCGTGGCGCTCGATCCAGTTCCAGAACGCCAACAACTCGGTGCGACTGACCGACGACTTCTTCCGCCGGGTCGAGGAGGACCGCGAGTGGCAGACCTTCACCGTGAAGGGCCACGAGCCGACCTCCGAGATGCCCGCCCGCGACCTGCTCAAGGAGATCTCCGAGGCCGCCTGGGCCTGCGGCGACCCCGGGGTGCAGTACGAGGACACCATCCAGCGCTGGCACACGAGTCCCAACGCGGGCCGCATCTCCGGTTCGAACCCGTGCTTCCCGGCCGACGCCCGCGTGCACACCACCAAGGGCCCGATGGCGATCGGCCGGTTGGTCGCCCGCACCGAGGCCGGTGAGCGCATCGACATCTACACGCACCGCGCGACCGCGGGCGCCAACGGCTCACACGGTGAGCCGGGTCCGGGCGTCGTGGCGAGCACGCCGGTCGCGGTGATGCGCAACGGGGTCAGCCCGATCGTGCGGCTGCGGTTC
>JBKHVQ010000329.1:0-3348 GCA_046569985.1 Thermoleophilia bacterium
CACCGCCCACCGGACGGCGCTTGGTGCCGTAGTCGGTGTTGTGGAATCCGCTGCCCTTGAAGTGGATCGCGGGGGCGAACAGCACGCGCTCGGCCGCTTCCGCGCCGCATTCCTCGCACACCGTCACAGGCTCGTCCGACATCCGCTGGAACACCTCGAACCGGTGGCCACAGGAGTTGCAGCGGTATTCGTAGAACGGCACAGGCACCTCGCATGAACGACAGCGACGACTGGGGAGTATAGACGCGACCGCCGGACCGCCTTTGGCACTCCCCCCATCAGTGTGCCAAATCCTGATCGCCGGGCACCACGCTGGTAGCATGGCCACCTCGCCCGGGTCCTCCACGCGGCACGTCCGGGCTCCACGACGCCATGACGCAACCGATGCGAAAGCGCCAGGCCGTGCAGGGCACCGTCGCGATCGGCTTGGTCATCGCCGCGGCGTCCGCACGCATGGCGCGCACCCGACCGCTCGCCGCCGCCTCGCTGCTGGCGGGTGCCGCCACGCTGGGCTCCGCCGCGTACCTGCCCCGCAGCCCGCTGCTGGGGCCGGCGCTGAGCCGCGGCCCGGCGGACGTGCCCCGGGTGGCGATCACCTTCGATGACGGCCCCGGTCCGTCGACGCCGGCCATCCTCGACCACCTCGGCGAGTCCGGCGCGCGCGCGACGTTCTTCGTGCTGGGGCGCGAGGTCGGCGGCCACGGCCGCACCGTGCGCCGCATCGTCGAGGAGGGCCACCAGCTGGCCAGCCACGGATGGGACCACGGCATCCTGATCTTCCGTGGGCCCCACCATGTCGCCGATCAGCTCCGGCGGACCGAGCGCGCCGTCGCGGAGGTCGCGGGCGAGGGCGCGCTCACCCGCCTCTTCCGTGCCCCGCACGGCTTCCGCGGCCCCGGCACCGCGTTCGGCGCGCGGGCGGCGGGCTACCGCATGGCGGCCTGGACTCACGGGGTCTTCGACTCGGCCGAGCCCGGGCCGGCGGTGATCGCCCGGCGCGCCGAACGGGCGCTGTCCCCCGGGGCCGTGCTGCTTCTTCACGACGGCGACGGCTGGAGCCCGGGCCGGGCGCGCCCCCAGACCGTCGCCGCGCTTCCCGAGGTACTCCGCTCGATCCGCGCGCGCGGCCTGGAGGCGGTGCGCATGGACGAGCTGCTCGCGGGGTGAGCACGATGGTGTCCATGTCCGGCCGGAGGCGCATCGCGCTGGCGCTCGCGCGCGTCGCGGCCATCACCGCCGTCGCCGTGCTCGTCGTGTGGAGGTTCGACATCCACGAGATCCGCGAGGCCTTCCACATCAGCTCGTGGCCCTTCCTGATCGGGGCCGTCCTCGCCAACTTCGCGTCGGTGGCCTTCAAGGGGTGGGCGTGGAAGGGCGTGGTCGACGGCCTGAGCGCGATGTCGACCCGCTCGCGGTTCCGCGACCTGCTCAGCCCGCTGTTCGTCGGCTTCCTTTTCAACACCCTGCTCGCCGCCCGGCTCGGCGAGCTGGTCAAGGTGCTCCTGGCACGACGACGCCTGCAGGCCGCGGGTCACGCGGATGTCCGCGCCACATCGCTCCTGGGCACGGTGGTCGTGGAGAACCTCGTGTCGACGGTGACCTGGGTGGCGCTGGTGATCGGCATCGGCCTGGTGATGCCCCTGCCGAACTACGCCTGGATCGCATCGCTGACCCTCGGCCTCATCTGCCTGTCGGTGATCGTGCTGGCGATGGTCTCCGGGAACCGGGTGAACCCGCTGCCGCCATGGCTGCGCAGCGGCAGCATCTGGGCGCGCGTCCGCCGGGCGACCGACCGGCTCTGGGCCGCCGTCCAGGAGAGCCACAGCGCCCTGCGCACCCCGCGCCTGTTCGCCACCGTCACGGGCGCGAGCCTGGCGTCGTGGTTCGCGCAGTGGGCCGGGATCTACCTCACGCTCGCGGCCTTCGGGCTGAGCGCCGTCGGCTGGGGCGCCGCCGGCCTGCTGCTGGTGACCATCACACTGGCGCAGGCGTTCCCCGTGCTGCCCGGCAACCTGGTGATAGTCCAGGCCGCCGCCGTGCTCCCGCTCACCGCGTCGTTCGGGGTGTCGGCGGCCGATGCCATCGCGTTCTCGATCGTGCTGCAGGGCACAGAAGCGGTGGTGGGGGTCGCCGTCGGCTTCCTCTTCCTGGTGCACGAGGGCATGAGCTTCGGCCAGTTGCGGCGCGAGGCCGAGGCGGAGGGCGAACTCCTCACCGCCCGGGCGGAGAGCGTCGGCAGCCCCGGCTGAGGGCCCCGCGTTCACGGGCCATTCACAGGATCGTCACGGCCCTGACCCACGCGAGGAGGGAACGCGCCTTAGGGTCGGGGCCGATGACGATCACAGCTCCCCCCGCACCCCGCGTCCTCGTGGTCGAGGACGACGAGAGCACCGCGGAGGCGGTCGCCTTCCACCTGCGCGCCGCCGGCCTCGACCCGGCGCTGGCCCCCGACGGCCTCACCGCCCTGCGCGCCCTGCACAACAACCCGCCCGACATCGTCCTGCTCGACCTGATGCTGCCGGGCATCGACGGATGGCACCTCATCCGCCAGACCAGGGAGTGGGCCCCGACGCTCCCGATCATCGTGGTGACCGCGCGCACCAACGAGCACGACCGGGTCGAGGTGCTCGCCCTGGGCGCCGACGATGTCGTCGGGAAGCCCTTCTCGATGCGCGAGCTGACGGCTCGCGTCAAGGCGGCGTTGCGCCGGGTCGCGGCGACGGGTGCCGGGCCGGCCCCCGAGCCGGTGCGCGAAGGCGAGCTCGTGATCGATCCCGAGCGGATGACGGCGACGATGGCGGGACGCCCCGTCGACCTCACGCCCCTGGAGTTCACCCTGTTGTGGACCCTGGCCGACGGGCGGGAGCGGGTGCTTTCACGCGACGACATCTTCCGCGCGGTGTGGGGCCGCGAGCGCGCCCACGGCGATCGCTCGGTGGACGTGCTGGTGCGCCGCCTGCGACGCAAGGTCGACGAGGTGAACGGGGAGTTCACCTACATCCAGACCGTCCACGGCATCGGCTATCGCTTCCGCGCCACGCCCCGGCGCATGCCGGGGACCCTCCCGCCCGCCTGAGGGCGCCCCGGTCCCCTCGGTGCCTGGCCGATCAGGCCGAGTCGCGCAGGCTCTGCGCGGCGGGCAGGCTCTCGAGCTTCCGGAGGGTGTTGTTCTCGATCTGGCGGATGCGCTCCCGGGTGACCCCGAAGGCGCGACCGACCTCCTCGAGGGTGCAGGGCTGCTGGCCCTGAAGCCCGAAGCGCAACTCGAGCACCTGGCGCTCCCGCTCGGGGAGGACGCTCAGCGCGCGGATGATGTCGGTGCGGCGCAGGTTGCCGGCCGCTTCATCG
>JBKHVQ010000330.1:0-4266 GCA_046569985.1 Thermoleophilia bacterium
GAGCGCTACTCGTGGCTCAACCAGGTGGTGTGCGTCGGCACGGGGGAGATCCGCCCGCGCGACTCCTCCGGCGGCCCGCGGGCCGTGGTCGGCGGGGCGATCGACTTCGTGATCGAGTTCGCCGAGCTGATCTGGGAGCCGATCCCCTAAGAGGCGACATCCCACCGGGCCCGCGTGGAGCCGCGGATGCGGTCATGATGGGGCGATGCGTTACGAGTTCGACGACTTCGAGCTCGACCTCGACCGCTACGAGCTGCGCCGGGCCGGGCGGGCCTGCCACCTCGAGCCCCGGGCCTTCGATGTTCTCGCCCACCTGGTGAGCAACCACGGGCGGGTCGTCGCCAAGGACGAACTGCTCGACGCGGTCTGGGGGCACCGCTTCGTCGGCGAATCCGCGCTGACCACCCGCATCAAGGCGCTGCGAAGGACGCTCGGCGACGACGGGCGCCACCAGCGCGTCATCCGCACCGCCCGCGGCCGCGGCTACGAGTTCGTCGCCCCCGTCCACGCCGTCGACAGCGACGCCTCCCCGCCGGCCCCGCCTCCCGCGCCCGGGCCGGCGCCCGACGGCCCGCGCCAGGGCATCCATTTCTGCCGCACGATCGACGGCACGCGCCTGGGGTACGCGCTCGTCGGCGACGGCCCGCCCCTGGTGAAGGCGGCGAACTGGATGACCCACCTCGACTACGACTGGGAGAGCCCGGTCTGGTCGCACTGGCTGCGTGGCCTGGCGCGCCACCGGCGCCTGATCCGCTACGACCAGCGCGGATGCGGCCTCTCCGATTGGGACGTCGACGACTTCAGCCCCCGGGCCTGGCTGGCCGACCTCGAAGCGGTCGTCGACGCCGCCGCGGTCGATCGCTTCCCGCTGCTCGGCCTCTCGCGCGGGTCGTCCACCGCCGTCGAGTACGCGGTGCGCCACCCCGAGCGCGTGTCGCACCTCATCCTCTTCGGGGCGTCGGCGAAGGGGAGGGCGCTGCGCGCCCGCAGCGACGAGGAGCGCCGATCGGCGCAGGTGATGATCGAGCTCGCCCGACTCGGGTGGGGCGCCGACGACCCCGCCTTCCGCCAGGTTTTCGCGATGCAGTTCATCCCCGACGGCACCGCCGATGACTGGCGGGCCTTCAACGAGCTCCACCGGCGCACGACCTCACCCGAGAACGCCGCCCGTTTCATGGAGGCCTTCGCCCAGGTCGACGTCACCGGGCTCTGCACGCAGGTGCGCGCGCCGACGCTCATCCTGCACGCACGCGGCGACCTGCGCGTCCCGTTCGAATCCGCCCGCGAGATGGCCTCCCTGATCCCCGGCAGCCGGCTCGTGCCGCTCGACAGCCGCAACCACATCCTGCGCGCCGACGAGCCCGCCTGGCCGCGCTTCCTCGGCGAGGTCGACGCGTTCCTGGGTGACGCCGCCTGAGCGACCGCGCGCCGGGTCAGGTGAGCGTGCCGAGCGCGGCGATGGTGGCGAGCCCCGCGAGGACCGCCGAGGCGGTGCCCCCGCGCCGCACGGCCAGCGCGGCGACCGCGACGACCGCCACCGCCACCGGGTCGACCGGCAGGCCGGCGGCGGGCCGCTGGGCGATCAGTCCCGTCAGCAACGCCGCCACCAGCGGGGCGCGCGCGTGGCCCAGCGCCGCCCGGGTCCCCGGGCCCAGGCGCACCCGCTCGCCGGCCACCACGAACGAGGCGCGGATCGCGTAGATCCCCAGGCCCGCGACGGCCAGCAGAAGCAGTCCGCTCACCGCGATCTCCTCTCACTCCACCCGGCGACCAGGATCCCCGCCACCGCACCGGCGACGATCCCCAGGCGCGCCGGCAGCGGGGTCGCCACCGCGGTGACGACGGCCGCGACGCCCGACGCGCTGACTGCCGCGCGGTCGACCAGCGCGCTCTTCAGCATCCCCACCAGCAGGGCGCCGAGCACCAGCTCGACCCGCCACTCCGAGGGCACCACCGGGCCGACGAGCATCCCCGCGGTGATCGCCGCGATCCACGTCAGCCACAGGGCGGCACCCGCGGTGAGGTACGCCCGCCGCAACTCCCTGGGGCCGACACCGGCCCGGAACCAGCCGTCAGCGACCACGAACATCTGGTCGACGAGGAAGTACGGCGCCACCGCCCGGAACCACGCGGGCTGCGGCCGCAGCGGCTCCGCCAGCGCGGCGCTGTAGATCAGGCCGCGGGCGGAGATCGCGAGCGCCGTGGCCAGCGCCACCAGCGCCCCCGCCCCGCTCGCGTACACCGACAGCAACGCGAAGTGGGCCGCGCCCGACAGCAGCAGGGGCCCGCCCGCCCAGCCGGCCGGACCCGCGAGCGGCGACGCCGCGGTCGTGACCCCGAGCGCCCAGCCCAGAGGCACCAACGCCACCAGGATCGGAGCCATCTCGCCGAGCACACGGCGAGTTCCGGGCCGCACCGCGATCGGTGCGGCGGGGAGGGACCGGATGTGGGCCGTCATCGCCATGGGGCGATCATCCGGCGGACGGCGACGCGCTGCTTGTCGGCGCCATGGCGATCCGGTGGCGGGAGCGTGGCGGCCGACCGGGCTGATAGAAAATGGCGCCGCCGGGTCGCACCCGTCCGGTGTCGTCGCGTCATCCGCCGAGAGGACTTCGCATGGCACGTCGTGGGCTGACCATCCTCGCGCTCGCCGTCACCGCCCTGTGCGCCGCTCTGCTCGCAGGACCGGCGGCCGCGTCGTGGACGACCCCCGCCGATGACCTCTCGCCCGCGGGGCAGAACCCGTCGGCTCCCGAACTCGCCGTCGGCCCCGACGGCGCCGCCACCGCCATCTGGCCGGACAACGCCAGCCGCATCTGGTCGTCGCGGCGCGCGCCGGGCGGGTCGTGGGGCACCCCCGTGCCGCTATCGGGCATCGGGCCCTCCGCCACCGGTCCGCATGTCGCGGCGGGCCCCGGGGGCACGGCCGCCGCGGTGTGGATCTCCCTCCGAGGGGGGCGGCACGGTCGTGGTGAGGCGCTTCCAGGGGGGCTCATGGGGCCCGGAGGCGCCACTGGCCGACTCGGTCGGTGACGCGAGGCCCCGCGTCGCGATCGGCGGGGACGGGGTCGCGACCGTCGTCTGGAGAGCCCCCCAGCCCGGTCCCCCGGCCACCGGCGCCATCATCGCCCGGCGATCGGCGGGCAACGGCTGGGATGCGCCGAAGCTCCTGTCGGGGAGCGACGACACGAACGACCCCCGCGTGGCCGCCGGCCCCGGGGACGCGGTCACCGTCGTCTGGGAGCGCTTCGACTCCGGCACTCTCGCGATCCGGGCGCATCGCTTCACCGGCGGCGCGTGGCGCGATCAGGTCGAGCAGGTGTCACCCGACGGCCAGGATGCCGCCGAGCCCGACGTGGCCATGGGGCCCGACGGCAGCGCCGTTGTCGCCTGGCAGCGCTTCGACGGTGGGGAATACGTCCGCGCCGCGCGTCTCGTCGGTGACACCTAGGTCCGCTCGGGCGACCTGTCGGTGCGCGGGGACAACACCTCCGACATCGGCGTCGCCGCCGGCCAGGGCGGGGTGGCGGCCGTGGCGTGGCGGCGCACACCGCAATCCGGCCCCGACATCGCCGAGATCGCGCGCTTCGATGGGCAGTCGTGGACCCCGAGCGCGCAGGCGCTCTCCGATCCGGCGTTCGGCGTGGACACCCTCGACGTCGCCGTCGGTCCCGACGGGGTCGCGACGGTCGCCTGGGTCCGTATCGGCAGCCCGAACAATCTCGCCCAGGCGCGCCGCGCCGGCCCGGGCTTCCTCGGCGACGTGCACACGCTCGAACCCGGCGCCGACAGCGACGACACCCGGCTCGCCGCCGCACCCGACGGGGCCGTCACCGCCCTGTGGCGGGCGTTCACCCAGAACGCCGGCGAGTACCGGGTCAGGTCGTCCCGCTTCCTCGTGCCGCCGCCGGCACCTACGGGTGTGAGCGCCGTCGCCGGTGACGCCCGGGCGACGGTCACCTGGATCGCTCCGGCCCTCACCGGCGGAGAGCCGATCACCGGCTACCTGGTCACCGCGACCCCGGGCGGGGCGACCTGCGCGACCACGGGCGCGCTGTCATGCACCGTCGAGGGTCTCACCAACGGGGTCGCCTACACGTTCAACGTGCGGGCGATCAACGCGCGCGGCACCGGCCCGGCCTCGGCGGAGTCGGCGCCGGTCACACCCGCCGCCGCGGCGATCCCGGCGCCGGCTCCGGTTCCGGTGATCCCGCTGCCGGCCCTGTCGATGACCGGCGTGGCGGTGGCTCCGCGTGTCGCGGTGCG
>JBKHVQ010000331.1:0-7958 GCA_046569985.1 Thermoleophilia bacterium
AGCGCCCCCCCGGGCCCTCCGCCGCGGTGACATCGCCGCCGGCGGCCCGCGCCACCCGTCGCGCCAGCGCCAGGCCGAGGCCGGCGCCCTCCCGGCCACGCCCCGACGAGCCGCGGTGCCCCGACTCGAAGATCTCCTCGACCTCGCCGGCATCGACCCCGGGCCCGTCGTCGAGCACCCGGATCTCGACGGCGCCGCCGGTGCGCTCCACCTCGAGCGTCACATGCCCCGCGGCATGCAGGCAGGCGTTCTCGACGACCGGGTGCAGGATGCGGGCCGCGACGTCCTGTGTCACCCCGGCGAGGGCCGCCTCGCCACCGGGACGCACCGCGAGGGCGACGCCGTTCTCGGTGGCGAGGTGGTCGCATGCGTCCACGGCGCGGCGCGCGATGTCGTGCGCCCCGGCGGTCCCGCGAGGCAGGTCCGCCTCGGTGCGGGCCGCGGCGAGGAGCGTGTCGATGGTCTCGCTGATGCGGGCGATCCCCTGACCGATGGCGCCGAGCGACGCGCGATACTCGTCGCCGTCTCGTGGCCGGCGCAGGGCGAGATCGACCTCGGCCCGCATCTGCGCCAGCGGCGTGCGCAGCTCGTGGGATATCTCCGCGGTGAGGTGCCGTTCATGGCGCATACCCGCCGCGAGCCGGTCGAGGAGGCCGTCGAGGGTGGCGGCGAGCTCGGTGATCTCGTCGTGGGGAGGGCCGAGGCCGAACCGCTGGTCGAGGTCCCGGTCGCTCCAGGCGGCCGCGTCGCGGGTCATGCGCGACACGGGCCGCAGGGCGGCGCGCAGCAACAGCCCGGCGGCGACCGCGACCCCGACCAGGACGGCCACGGCGAGGATGATCGATGCGGTGAGGGACCGCCGCAGGATGCGCTCATACGGGGCCAGCGACACCCCGGCCACGACGGTGCCGACGCGCTCCCCCGCGCTGATGACCGGTACGGCGAGAAGCCGGGTGGATTCGCCCTCGACCTCCGCCGATCCGCCCGGCCCGGTGGCGAGGTCGGCCGCGGCCTCGTCGAGCGCCGGATCGACCAGGGGGGCCTGGATGGCGGTGTCGCCCTGGAAGACCCAGGCCCGCGTCTCGAGGTCCCGCCCATCCCCGGTGCCCGGGTCGATGACCCCGTCGGTCACCGTGATGCCCGCGATCTCGGCGCCCGCCCGGGCGCGCAGCACCTCGTCCGCCTGGCCGTCCATCTCCCACGCCAGCACGATGTTGAAGGCGACCAGCGTGGCCGTGACCGTGACCGCGACCCCGATGACGATGGTCGACAGCAGGCGCGTGCGCAGCTTGCGCTGAGGCTTCATTCGACCATGTAGCCGACCCCGTGCACCGTGGTGAGGGCGGGCGCCTCGGGCAGCGCGCGCAGCTTGCGTCGCAGCCGCACGATGTAGGCATCCAGCGTGTTGTCGCTGACGATCGCCCCCGCCGGCCAGCCGGCGCGCAGCAGGTCGCGCCGGCGCACCGCCTCCCCCGGGTGAGACCAGAGGGCCGCGATGATGCGGAACTCGGTCGGTGTGAGGGGGACCCTCTGCGCGTCGGTGCACAGCGCGTGCGCCGCGGGGTCGAGGCGCACGCCCTGGACGCGGGGCGCCTCGTGGGCGCCGGCCCGCCGCAGCAGGGCGCGCAGCCGGGCGATGAGCTCCTCGATGGAGAACGGTTTGGTGACGTAGTCGTCGCCGCCGGCGTCGAAGCCCGCGAGCCGGTCGACCAGGGCGTCGCGGGCGGTGAGGAAGATCACCGGCGCGTCGATCCCCTGCGCGCGCAGGGCCTGGCACACGTCGCGCCCGTCGGAGTCGGGGAGCCCGATGTCGATGATGAGCGCATCGGGCGTCGCGTGCCTGATCCGTTCCAGCAGTTCGGTGCCTGAGCCGCTCACCTGGCAGTCCAGGCCCTCCTCGCGCAGGCCGCGCGCCAGAACGGCGCCGAGAGCGGCGTCGTCCTCGGCGATCAGCACCAGGGGGCCGGGCATCGCGCTACCCGGGTGGGACCGGTGTGGGACGGCGTTCCGCGTCCATGGCGACCATCGTGAAGTTGCCCACCGTGCAGAGTTCGCTCTCGTCGCGGATCGGGTTCTCGCGCCGAACCTCGACGCGCACCTTCATGCTGGTGCGGCCGACGTCCGTCACCCGCGCGGTGACCTCCACCATGTCGCCGACGCGGATCGGGACGCCGAAGGCGATGTTGTCGATCGCGGCGGTCACCACGGTGGTGCGCGCCCGGCGCATCGCGGCGAAGCCGGCGGCCTTGTCCATCCATGAGACGAGGGTGCCTCCGAACAGGGTCCCCTGGGGGTTGGTGTCGGTGGGGAAGACCGACTCGAGGAGGCGTGCCTCCATGTGTCACCTGCCTGGCTTGCCGTTGCCGGTGTGTGGCAGGTTACCGGGGGTGATCCGGGAATCGCCTGCGCTGCCGGGGCGTTCTCGGGCCCGAAGACATCCAACAGGGGAGTCCCGAGATGCTGTCCGAGTTCAAGCAGTTCCTGCTGCGCGGCAATCTGGTGGCACTCGCCGTCGCGGTGGTCATCGGCGTCGCGTTCGCCGCCGTTGTCGCGTCGCTGGTCGAGAACATCATCACCCCGCTGATCGCCGCCCTCGGCGGTGAGCCCGACTTCTCGTCGCTGTCGTTCGAGATCAACGGCAGCAGCATCAACTACGGCCTCTTCATCAACGCCCTGCTCTCGTTCGTGATCGTCGCCGCGGTGGTTTTTTTCCTGGTCGTCCGCCCGGTCAACAAGTTGGTCGAGCGCGCGAACCGCTCCGAGCCGGAGGACCCCACCCTGAAGAAGTGCCCCCGGTGCCGTATGGAGATCCCCGCCGACGCCACCCGCTGCGGGTTCTGCACCTCCGAGGTGCCGCTGGAGGCCTGACCCACGCCGCGCGCGGACGCCCGAGGTGGGCCGGCCGACGACGTCGGCCGGCCCGGAAAGCGGGTGAGGGGAATCGAACCCCCGTCTGTGGCTTGGAAGGCCATTGCTCTACCATTGAGCTACACCCGCGGGGTGGCGCGTCGGCGTCGGATCGTAGCCGACGGCGCCGGCGGCCCTCAGGTCTTCCTGAGTTCCAGCCCCTCTTCGTGGAAGCGGCGCGCCCGCCGGATGTTCTCGGCGTCCGGTCCGTTCCCCTCCAATCCCGGGACCTCGAGGAACACGGGCAGGTGCTGGATGTCCGGGCAGCCCAGGATCCGGCGCATGCCGTCGGCGCCGATCTCCCCGTCGCCGAGGTTCTCGTGGCGGTCCCGGTTCGACCCGAACGGGGTCTTGCTGTCGTTCAGGTGGACGCAGCGGAGGTTGTCGAGACCCACCTTCGCGTCGAACTCGGCGAGCACCCGGTCAATGCCGTCGGGCTCATGCACCGGGAAGCCCGAGGCGAACAGGTGCTGGGTGTCGAGGCAGAACCCGAGCCGCGTCGGCTCTCCCACCGCGTCGTAGACGGCCTTCAGCTGGTCGAAGGTGCGCCCTATGGTGGTGCCGGCGCCGGCGGTGTTCTCGAGGAACACGCAGCAGTCGCCGGGTGCGGCGTCGAGCGCCTCGGCGATGCCCTCGCCGATGCGGCCGATGGCCTCGTCCTCGGTGCTGCCCTTGTAGGCGCCGACATGCAGCACGACCCCCGACAGCCCGAGGCGCTCGCCGATCCGCAGGTGCTGGATCAGGCTCTCGATCGAGGAGCGGTAGATGTTGCGCGTCTTGGTGGCCGGCTTGTTCGGGGGGCCGGTCGGCACCTCCGCGTCCGGCGCGCCGAGGTTGATCAGGTACAGCCCGTGACTGACCAGCGGCCGGAGGTCGTGTTCGGCGACGCCGGCGCGGAAGGCGGCGATCTCGGCGTCGGTGTGGTTGATGGGCTTCCATGTGCGCGGGTTGTGCGTGAACACCTGGAGCGCGTCGCAGCCGATGTCCAGTCCGCGTCCCACCGCCTTGCTGATGCCTCCCGAGGAGGAGACGTGGGCGCCGAATCTCATGTGACTATCCTACGGGCATGGCGAGAGAGCGGAAGGACATCACGGGGCCGGTGCGCGTGCGCTTCGCCCCCAGCCCCACGGGCAGCCTGCATGTGGGCGGCGCGCGGACGGCCCTGTTCAACTGGTTGCTGGCGAGGAACACCGGTGGCGTGTTCGTCCTGCGCCTGGAGGACACCGACCGGGAGCGCTCGACCCCCGAGAGCGAAGCCGAGATCCTGCGCGCGCTCACCTGGATGGGCCTCGACTGGGACGAGGGCCCCTTCCGCCAGAGCGAGCGCGGCGACGTGTACCGGGCCGCGGTCGACCGACTGCGCGAATCCGGCGCGGTGTACGCGGCGTGGGAGACCGATGAGGAGATGGAGGCTCAGCGCGCCGCCGCGCGGGCCGACAAGCGCGCCCCGGTGGTGAGAGGCCGGCGGGACTGGAGCGATGAGGACATCGCCCGCTTCGAGGCGGAGGGACGCCGCCCCGTGTGGCGTTTCGCGGTGCCGGTGCCCGGCGAGACCATCATCGACGACTACGTGCGCGGGGCGGTCACCTTCGACCACGCCAACATCGAGGACTTCGTGGTGGCGCGCTCCGACGGCACGCCGACCTACAACCTCGCGGCGGCCGTCGACGACCTCGCCATGGGCATCACGCACGTGGTGCGCGGCGAGGACCACATCTCCAACACGCCGAAGCAGATCATGGTGATGCGCGCGCTGGGCGGAGAGGTGCCCGGCTACGCCCACATCCCGTTGATCCTCGGCCCCGACAAGAAGCGCCTGTCGAAGCGCCACGGCGCCGCGTCGGTGGAGGACCTGCAGGCCGACGGCTACCTGCCGCGTGCGGCGATCAACGCGCTCGCGCTGCTCGGGTGGAGCTTCGACGACAAGACCACGATGTTCACGGTCGACGAGCTGATCGAGAAGTTCTCGATCACCCGCGTCTCGAAGAGCCCGGCGGTGTTCGACTACACCAAGCTGCGCGTCATCAACGGGCGCCACCTGCGCCTGATCGGCAACGACGAGTTCGCGGAGCTCCTCCTCGAGTGGCTCACGCTCACCGGCTACCTGGACGGCAAGGGCCCGGAGGCCGCCGACCTCGTGCGCGCCACGGCGCCGCTGGTGAAACGCAAGATCAGCACGTTCGCCGACTACGACTCGCTCGCGGGGTGGCTTTTCCGGCCGCTGGAGATGGAGCCCGAGGCCTGGGAGGTGCTGCTGGCCGACGTCAAGCACTCGATCCAGGTGATCGGCGGGGGCCTCGGACGCCTGGAGGCCCTGCCCGAGTGGAGGCTGGACGCGATCAAGGACGCGCTGCAGGACCAACTGCACATCCTCGGTGAGGCCGCCCGCGACTTCCTCGAGCCGCAGCGCATCGCCATCACGGGCACCCAGGTCTCCACCGGCATCTACGAGAGCCTCGCGCTGCTCGGCCGCGAGGAGGCGGTGCGCCGCTACCGCGAGACGCTGGCGCGCCTCTCCGAGATCTGGGCGGCCGCCTGACAATGGGCCCGTCCGTGCAACGGACCCTGCTGCTCACCGCCGCGGTCATCTTCGGTGTGTTCGGCATCACCGCCTTCGTCTTCGCGCGGCTGGATGTGTCGCAGGAGACGCTGTCGATCGTCGGTGGTGTCGCCGCGTACCTGTTCCTCGCCGTCGCGGTGGTGGTGATGGTGCGCGCCTGGCGGGTGAAGGGCACCGACGCGGCCGCGGAGGCCGTCGAGTTCGTGCGACGCCATCCGCGCGTCGCGGCGGCGGTCGGCACGCCGCCCACGATCGGCGACCCGGAGGGTGAGGTGCCCTCCGGGACCGGGCCGGCGCAGGCCAACCTCGACCTTGTGGTCAGCGGGCCCGACGGCATCGCCCGCGTCGACCTCGTGATGGCACGCATGGGCCGGCGCTGGGAGGTGCTGACCGCGACCCTCGTGTCGGAGGGGGAGCGGGTCTCCCTGCGTGAGGGCCCGGGGGAGGCGCAGCCGTGACCGGCGGCGGCGTGCGCCGTGATGCCGGCGAGGTGATCGACTAGGCTCCCCCGACCGCAAGGGGAGTATCCCTCCGCGGCGCCATCGTCAACACGGCCCGCGCCCCCCCAGGCGGCCCGGTGGCGTCGGTCCCGGGCCCGGGACGGGAGAGACCTTCGGCGTACGGCAGACCGTTTGCGTCGAAGGAGCCGCTGAATGAACCCACCGCTGTGGGCATGGTTCGCCCTGATCCTCGCCGTGCCCCTGCTCGCGGCCATCGACCTGTTCTTCTTCGGTCGGGGCAAGCGGGAGGTATCGGTGAAGGAGGCCGGGCTCTGGAGCCTCGGGTGGATCGCCCTCGGGGTCAGCTTCGCCGGCGTGATCGGGGCGACTCAGGGCAGCACCTACGCGGGCGAGTACATCGCGGGCTACCTGGTCGAGTGGAGCCTGTCGGTCGACAACCTGTTCGTGTTCGCGGTCATCTTCGGCTACTTCGCGGTGCCGAAGGTGCTGCAGCCGCGGGTGCTGATGTTCGGGGTGCTCGGGGCGCTCGTCTTCCGGGGCATCTTCATCGCGATCGGCGCCGCGGCCCTCGGCGCCGCCCACTGGGTCATCTACATCTTCGGCGCGTTCCTGGTGTTCACCGCGTACCGTCTCGCCCGCAGCACCGGCGAGCACGTGGACCCGTCGAAGAACAAGCTGCTGCTGTTGGTGAACCGCTTCGTCCCGAGCGTCCCCGACTACCGCGGCACGAAGGTGTTCGTGCGCGAGAACGGGCGCACGATGGCGACGCCGATCTTCGCGGTGCTGCTGGTGGTGGCGAGCACCGACGTGGTCTTCGCCATCGACTCGATCCCGGCGATCTTCGCGATCACCGACGAGGCCTTCCTGGTGCTGGCGGCCAACGCGTTCGCCCTGATGGGGCTGCGCGCCATGTACTTCGTGATCGTGGGGGCCCTGGCGCGCTTCAAGTACCTGAACTACGGCCTGGCGATCGTGCTCGGCCTGGTCGGCGTGAAGATGCTCACCAGCGAGTTGTGGCACCCACCGATCTGGCTCACCCTCGGCGCCGTGGTGGTGGTGCTCGGCTCGTCCGTGCTGATCTCGCTCTGGGCGACGCGCAACGACCCGCCGATCGACCCCGAGGAACTGGTGCACCACGACGAGCACGCCGAGCCGGAGGCCTCGAAGGCCTGACCGGTGCGGTCGATCGGGTCGGCGCGTCCCGCCGCCCCGATCGGCTACCCTGCGCCGACACGGGACGTGGCGCAGCCTGGTAGCGCACTCGCTTTGGGAGCGAGGGGTCGCCGGTTCGAATCCGGCCGTCCCGATGTCCGGGGGAACCGTCGATGGCCAGTCCCTGTTCAGGCGATCGGGCCTACAGTGTCGCCACCCGACCGGATGGAGGTGGCTGATGCGCCATGGATGGATGCTCTGCCTCGCCGTTGCCGCGGCCGCCCTGGTCGCCCCCGCGGCCGCGTCGGCCGCCTCGGTCGCATACATCGACAGCGGGAACGTCTGGGTCTCGTCTCTCGACGGGACACAGAAGAAGCAACTGACCGGCGACGGGTTCTGGCGGGAGGTCGCGCAGTCCGATGGCGGCCGCATCGTCGGCGTGCGCCGGCTCGATGGGCAGTCGGCACGGCTCGCCACCATCGCCCTGTGGGAGGCGAACGGCAGCAAGGCCTTCGATGGCTTCCTTCCCGCCCCGGGCGGCTGGCAGCTGTACGCCTACCCGTTGAGCATCGACGTCTCGGCCGACGGCAAGTTTCTCGTCTACGGATACAGCAACAGCAGCTACAACCCGGCGCTGTTCCCGAACCCCTACACATTCGAGCGCGGGCACTACCTGATCAGCCTCTCGGGGCCGACCACCCTCGACCCGCTCAAGACCACCGGCAAGGAGTGGCCGACCTTCGCGGGCCTCCGCGTCGTCGCTCACTCGGGCGGGCAGGTGGCGGTGCAGAAGGCGGCGGTCGCGCCCGCCGGCAGCGAGTTCGACCCGTGGCTCGAGCCGATCCCGGGATACGACCTCGGCCGCACCGACGTCGCCG
>JBKHVQ010000332.1:0-1658 GCA_046569985.1 Thermoleophilia bacterium
TCCGCGGCGTCACCGGTCGGCGCGCCGCAGGAGGTAGGTGTCCATGATCCAGCCCGTGCGGACCTCGCCGGCGACGAGGATCTCGTCGTCTGTCCCGAGGTACGCGCCCCAGTAGATGCGCAGACCCTCCTCGTCGAAGGCGCGGAAGGAGCAGTCGGCGTCGAGCATCACGATGACGTCGTCGATCCCCTCGGGGAGCCCTCCGGCGAGGAGTCGCCCGGTGGTGATCTGAACCGCCCGCCCGACCCGGGTGAGGGCGATCCGGTGGCGCGCCGCGAGAGCCTGGACGCTGCTGATGCCCGGGATCACCTCGACCCGCATGGCCAACGATCCCCGTCCGGCGATGTCGTCGAGCATGGCGATCGTGCTGTCGTAGAAGGCGGGGTCGCCCCAGGCCAGGACGGCGCCGCAGCCGCCCTCCGGGACCTCGTCCAGGATCGCGCGCTCGAACGCGTCTGCGCGCCGCCGCCGCCAGTCCTCGACCGCAGCCCGGTAGCCGGGCGTCGTGCGGTCGCGCGGAGGGTCGGCGACCTCGACGAAGCGGTACGGCCGACGCTCGATGTACCGGTCGCAGATCGCCCGCCGCGCCGCGACGAGGTCGCGCGTCTCGGCGCCCTTGTCGGGCACCAGGAAGACGTCGGCCTCGTTGAGCGCCCGGACGGCCTGCATCGTCACCTGCGCCGGGTCGCCGGCCCCGATCCCGATCACGAGCACCCTTCTCACCCGGGCCCCCGGGGCCGCCGGGCGCGGGCGGCGGAGTAGAGGTGGCTGTCGCAGAAGCCCGGCGAGCCGAGCGCGGGGCCGACGATGATGACGGCGGTCCGGCGGATGCCCGCCGCCTCGGTGCGGGCGGCGATCGTCGCGAGCGTCCCGCGGACGATCGCCTCGTCGGGCCAGCTGGCGCGCGCCACCACGGCGGCGGGGCAGTCGGCGTCGTACGCGCCCCGCAGGCGCTCTGCGATCTCCCCGATGGCCTGGACCGCCAGGTGCAGGACGAGGGTCGACCCGTGTGCCGCGAGGTCCATCAGCTCCTCGCCCTCGGGCATCGGCGTGGCGCGGCGCGCGTGCCGGGTGAGGATCACGGTCTGGGCGACGCCGGGGAGGGTCAGCTCGCGCCCGAGCGCGGCGGCGGCGGCGGCGAACGCTGGGACGCCCGGGGTGGCGTCCCAGGGGATCCCGAGCAGATCGAGCCGCCGGGTCTGCTCCGCCGTCGCGCTGAAGATCGAGAGGTCGCCCGACTGGAGGCGTGCCACGTCGTCGCCGCGCGCGTGGGCCGCGGCGAGCTCCTCGACGATCGCGTCGAGGTCGAGGTCGCGGGTGTCGACCAGCCTGGCGCCGGCCGGGGCCAGGGCGACCACCTCGTCCGGGACGAGCGAGCCGGCGTACAGGCAGACCCGGCAGCCGCGGATGAGCCGCTCGGCGCGCACAGTGAGCAGGTCGGCGGCGCCCGGGCCGGCGCCGATGAAGTGGACCGTCACCTCGGCTCCTTGCGGGCCGACCAGCGCACCACCGGCATGTGGGGGCGCCAGCCGGAGAAGCCGCCGATCGGCCCCGCCCGGGAGACCTCCAGCCGCACCAGCCGCCCGCCGAGCTCGGCCTGTGCCGCGTGCAGCCGCCGCTCGCCCTCAAGGGTGACCGCGTTCGCCACCATCCGGCCG
>JBKHVQ010000333.1:0-6439 GCA_046569985.1 Thermoleophilia bacterium
CTCGCGAAGGCCCTGTGGCGCGCGGTCGCCGACGAGATGACGCCCGAGCCGCCGCGCATCCCGCTGACCGGCAGCCCCACGGTGATCCTGATCGTCGGCGTGAACGGCGCGGGGAAGACCACCACCATCGGCAAGCTCGCGCACCGGCTCGCCGAACTCGACCAGAAGGTCGTGATCGGGGCCGCCGACACGTTCAGGGCCGCGGCCATCGACCCGCTCGCGGTCTGGGCCGACCGCGCCGGCGCGCAGCTCGTGCGCCAGGCGCAGGGCTCCGACCCCGGCGCGGTCGCCTACGACGCGGTCGCCTCGGCGAAGGCGCGGGGCGCCGACGTGGTCATCATCGACACTGCCGGCCGCCTCCAGACCCAGCACAACCTGATGGAGGAACTGCGCAAGGTGGCGGGCGTGGTGCGCAAGATCGAGCCGGACGCGCCGCACGAGACGCTGCTGGTGCTCGATGCGACCACCGGCCAGAACGGCCTCAGCCAGGCGCGCCTGTTCAAGGACGCCGCCGACCTCACCGGCGTCGTGCTCACCAAGCTCGACGGTACCGCCCGCGGCGGGATCGCCGTCGCCATCCACCGCGAACTCGGGCTGCCGGTGAAACTGGTCGGCTCGGGCGAGGGCCTGGAGGATCTGCAGCCCTTCGACGCCCGGGCCTTCGCGCGCGCGATCTTCTCGCCGGACGACGTGTAGCATCGGCGGTTGGCGATGTTCGACGCTCTCTCCGACAAACTCCAGGGGATCTTCTCCGGCCTGAAGGGCCGGGGGAAGCTGACGGAGGCCGACATCGACAAGGCGATGCGCGCCATCCGCCTGTCGCTGCTCGAGGCCGACGTGAGCCTGCCCGTGGTCAAGCAGCTCACGGGGGCGATCGCCGAGCGGGCGAAGGGCGCCGAGGTGATGTCCTCGCTCACGCCCGATCAGCAGGTCGTGAAGATCGTCAACGAGGAGCTCACGGCGCTGATGGGGGAGGCCAACGTGGCCCTGCCCCTCGCATCGAAGCCTCCCACCATCGTCCTGATGGCAGGTCTGCAGGGATCGGGTAAGACCACCTGCTGCGCCAAGCTCGCCCGCCATTTCCGGGCCCAGGGGCGCGCGCCGATGCTGATCGCATGCGACGTGCACCGCCCCGCGGCCGCCGAGCAGCTCGCGGTGCTCGGCGGCCAGATCGACGTGCCGGTGCACCGCGAGGAGGGCGAGAAGGACGCTGTCGCCATCGCGACGCGAGGCATCGAGGCCGCCCGCAAGGCGGGGCGCGACCTCGTGATCGTCGACACGGCGGGCCGCCTGACCATCGACGCGGAGATGATGGCCGAGCTGGTCGCGATCCGCGACGCCGTCAACCCGACCAGCGTCGTGCTGGTGGTCGACGCGATGACCGGCCAGACCGCCGTCGAGGTCGCGAAGGCGTTCAGCGACGCCGTCGACATCGCCGGCGTCGCCCTGACCAAGCTCGACGGCGACGCTCGCGGCGGCGCGGCGCTCTCGGTGCGCGCCGTCACCGGCAAGCCGATCCTGTTCATCGGAACGGGTGAGAAGGTGGACGCCCTCGAACCGTTCCACCCCGATCGGATGGCCTCGCGCATCCTGGGGATGGGCGATGTGCTCAGCCTCATCGAGAAGGCCCAGGCGAACGTCGAGGTGGGCGACGTCAAGACGCTCGAGAAGAAGATCCGCGGGGGTTCCCTCACCCTCGAGGACTTCCTCGAGCAGATGTCCCAGGTGCGGAAGATGGGCCCGATGTCGCAGGTGCTGGGGATGATCCCCGGCTTCCGCAACGCCGCCAAGGGCCGCGACATCAACGTCGACGACGACCAGATCGACCGCATCGAGGCGATCATCAAGAGCATGACCGTCGACGAGCGGCGGCATCCGGAGATCATCAACGGCAGCCGGCGCAGGCGCATCGCTCAGGGCAGCGGCACCAGCGTCCAGGAGGTCAATCAGCTCCTGTCGCAGTTCAAACAGATGCGCAAGCTGATGAAGCAGATGGGTCGCGGCGGGCTTCCCGCCATGTTCGGAGCGCGCTAGCGCCCGGCATCCTCTAACCTTCACCGGTCACAAGAACCTCAAGGAGCACCGTGGTCAAGATCCGCCTCGCCCGCGTGGGCAGCAAGAAGAACGCCATCTACCGCGTGGTCGTCGCAGATTCGCGCTCGCCTCGTGACGGCCGCAACATCGAGACGGTGGGCCGGTACAACCCGCAGACCCACCCCTCCGAGGTCGTCATCGACCTCACCAAGGTCGACGCCTGGCTCGAGAACGGCGCGCAGCCGACCCCGGCCGTCAAGAAGCTGATCAAGATCGCCCGGGCCGACGCGGCCGCGGCGGCCTGAGCTCCGGGTTCTGGCGGTGAGCAGCCCGGTCGCGGAGATGGTCGTCGCGCTGGCGCGCGGCCTCGTCGACAATCCCGACCGTGTCGAGGTGCGCGAGGAGGACGATGGCGCCACGTGCGTCCTCTCCCTGTATGTCGCCGAGGGTGACCTGGGGCAGGTCATCGGCCGCGGCGGTCGCGTGGCGCGCGCCCTGCGGTCGGTCGTCCGCGCCGCCGGAACCGCCCGCGGTGAGCGCTACAGCCTGGAAATCGTCGACTAGTCGCGTCGTGATCGGCCGGCTCGGCCGCCCCCACGGCGTTCGCGGGGTGATGCACGCCCGTCCGACGGGCGCCACCCTGGCGACGCTGGAGCCGGGCGAGGGTGTGTGGGTCGCGCCGGACGGGGCACCCGCGCGCGGGATGGTGGTGGAGGCGATCGAGGGCTCCGGCGAGCGACTTCGCCTGCGCCTGGCCGGCGTCGCCGACCGCGACGCGGCCGCGGCCCTCACCGGGGCCGTCCTGGAGGTGCCGCCCGAGCGCGTCGTGGCCCCGGACGATCCGGACACCTACTTCGTCGAGGAACTCGTCGGGTGCGAGATGCGCGCCGGCGGCCGCCCGCTCGGCGAGGTGACCGGCGTCCATGCCGCGCCGGCGAACGACATCATCGAGGTGGCGGGCGACGAGGGGCCGCTCCTGATCCCCTTCACGGCGGACGCGATCGAGGAGGTCGACCTCGACGCCGGCATCATCCGCGTCCGCGCCGACCTGCTGGACTGACCGGCGTGCGGATCGATGTCCTGACGCTGTTCCCCGAGTGGTTCGAGTGGATGCGCGGGTCGCGGCCCTTCGCGAACGCGGCGCGCGCCGGGGAACTCGAGGTCGACTGCTTCTCGCCGCGCGACACCACCCCCCTCGGGCAGGGCCAGGTCGACGACTCCCCCTACGGCGGCGGCCCGGGGATGGTGATCCGGGTCGATGTCGTCGCCGCGGCGCTGGAGGCGCGGTACGGCGTGAGCGCCGAGCGGGTGCGCGACGCGCGCCGGGTGGTCCTGCTGACCCCCCGTGGGCGGCCGTTCAGCGACCCGGTGGCGCGCGAGTACGCCGCCGCCGGCGACATCCTGTTGCTCTGCGGGCGCTATGAGGGCTTCGACGAGCGCGTCCACGAGCACATCGCCACCGAAGAGTTGTCGCTGGGTCCCTTCGTCCTGGCGGGGGGCGAGATCGCCGCGATGGCGGTGATCGACGCCGTCGCACGGCGGTTGCCGGGGGCGCTCGGCAACGTCGACAGCCTCGAGGGCGAGTCGTTCTCCGAGGGGCTCGGCGGAGGGCTGGAGTATCCGCACTACACCCGTCCGGCCGAGTGGCGCGGCCACCGTGTCCCGCCCACGCTCCTCTCGGGCGACCACGGGGCGATCGCGCGCTGGCGTGCCGAGCGGGTGCGCCCGCCTCGCGCCGGCTGAGGATCGCGGCCGCGCGCCTGCTATATTGCCCGTCGTTTTGCCGGGCGGCGGCCGGTCGGTTCGCCGCGGAGTCGAGAGGTGAGGGACGATGAGCGTCATCGAGGATCTTGAGCGCGAGCAGCTGCGCAGCGACATTCCCCATTTCTCTCCCGGTGACACCGTGAAGGTGCACTTCAAGGTGATCGAGGGCTCGCGTCAGCGCGTCCAGGTCTTCGAGGGCACCGTCATCCGCCGTCAGGGCTCGACCAGCCGCGAGACGTTCACCGTGCGCAAGCAGAGCTTCGGCGTCGGCGTGGAGCGCACATTCCCCGTGCATTCGCCGAAGATCGAGAAGATCGAGCGCATCATGGAGGGCGACGTCAACCGCGCGAAGCTGTACTACCTGCGGGGCAAGATCGGTAAGAAGGCCCGCATCCGGGAGAAGCAGCGGGTCTGAGCTGAGCCCGCGGGGCCAGGCGCGGCGGCGACCGCCCGCCGCGCGGCTTCTGCGGTTCGACCGCGCGCTGGGCGCACGGTGGGTGGCCGGGGTGGACGAGGCCGGGCGCGGATGCCTGGCCGGTCCCCTGGTCGCCGCGGCGGTCTGCATCGACCTGGACCGCCTGGGACGCGACGGCGCGCGGGCGCTGCGGGACGTGGACGACTCGAAGCGCCTCCCCGAGCCGGTGCGGTTGCGTCTCGCGCGCGAGATCATGTGCCGCGCGGACCGGGTCGCGGTGGTCTCGGCGTGCCCGGGGACGATCGACCGCGACGGCCTGCACCGCACGAACCTCGCCCTGCTGGCGCGGGCGCTCCACGCCCTCGGGCCGGTGGCGGACATCTGCCTCGTCGACGGCTTCACGCTCGGCGACCGGGCGCCCGCCCACCGGGCGGTCGGGGGGGGCGATCGCACCAGCTTCGCCATCGCCGCGGCGTCGGTCGTGGCGAAGGCCGCGCGCGACCGCCTGATGCGCGGGCCCGCCGCGGCGGCGCACCCCGATCACGGCTTCGCCGACCACGTCGGATACGCCACCGCCGCCCACCGCGCGGCCATCGCCGACCACGGGGTCACCGCCCTGCATCGGATGTCGTTCCGCTCGGCGGCGCTCGGCACGGCCTGAGCCCGGACGGCGCGCATCACCATTCAAGTGCCCGGGGCATGTGCGTCACGTGCCACGCCCCGGGGCGCGGACGCGCCACCAGCAGGTCCAGGTGTACGGCGTGGGCGGCGAACGCGGGGTGCGCGGCGATGAACGCGTGCGCGCCGGCGACGATACGCTCGCGCTGGGCCGCCGACACGGGACTGCCGTACGGGCCCAGCGGCGCCCGCCGCACCTTCACCTCGCAGATGGCGAGCACCTCGCCGCGACGGGCGACGATGTCGATCTCACCGCCGCCACCGCGCCAGCGTGTGGCGACGATGGTCCAGCCCCGCCGGGCGAGGTGGCGGGCGGCGGCGAGCTCTCCCCGGCGCCCGATCTCCGGTCGCGCGTCCATGAGGGCGATCCTCGCCGGTCCCCACGCGCGGGAGCGACGCGGAGACGCGCGGGTGCGACCCCGCCCCGTCACGGATCAGGTCACGCCGCCTCCCAACGGAAGCCGGTCGCGCTGGGTGCGGGCTCCAGGGGCGAGCCCGGCAGGCGCTCGGGGGGGGAGGGGTTGTTGTAGCCGGCCGGCGCGACGTCGTTCGGGGTGTCCGGGTGGAAGAGCGCCGCCAGGTACTGGATCTGGCCGCGGCCGGGGCCGAGCTCGAACTGCCCGCCGCCGTACGCCGCGATGCCGTTCTCCGCGCAGTGGTCGTACACCGAGAAGAGCTCGCGCACCGACCCGAACCGCGACGGCTTGATGTTGATGCAGACCGGCACCCGCTCAAGGTCCGTGATGTCGGTCAGCGACTCCAGCGGCGCGTCCCATGTCAGGCGATCGAGGTGCGCATCGAGGGCGGGCATCGTGCGCTCGTCGACCCGGGCGTCCTCGATCCACGCGTCCGGCAGTTCGGCCGCGAGCATCCCGTAGAGCACGGGGTCGGGGTCGAGGTCGACGGGGGTCCCCACGTAGAAGCCCTTCAGGTCGATCGTCGCCACCGCGCCGGTGGCGCGCAGAGCCCGGGCGAGCTCCGGCGTCCAGGTCGCGTCCGGGTCGAGCTTGAACCGCAGGCCGGGGTCCCGCGCGAGCCAGCGCTCGACCGGCTCGACGGTCGCGGGGCTGCCGAGGTTCATCGACACCACGAAGGTCAGGGGCGAGAGCTCGCGCCCGAGCGCCGCGGCCAGCGAGAGGCGGGCCTGGCGCAGCGCGAGGTCGAGGGCCGCGCTCTCGATCGCCCAGCGCCGGTAGTGGAGCGAGGGCGGCCGCTCGGGCGGCCCGGCGGGGAAGAGGTCCAGCGTGTCCAGGTGGCGGGAGAAGGTGTCCACCGTCCACTCGCCGGCGAGGGGCAGCACCGGGCCCAGCGCGAGCTGGGCGCGCTGGTCGCCCTCCTCGTAGGTCACGTCCTCCCCGACTCCCTCGTGACCGGCCCCGCGCAGATGGAAGACGGTGCTGACACGGGTGAAGTGCGGCAGGGGCAACTCGATGGCCTCAAGTTCGTAGCCCCCGATCGTCAGCGGCAGGTCCGCCACCCGCGCGTAGGTGCCCATCAGGCGCCGGCCGGGTAGGAGATTACCTCGATGCAGAGCGCGCCCGGGCCGTG